>JAWWDW010000348.1:0-3103 GCA_033719735.1 Robiginitalea sp.
CAAGGGGCGAGAACTTCAACCCTTTGCGCCTGGGGAACGCAGACCAGCAAAGTGTTTAGAAATGGTGGAGATCCTGAAGGCGTAGGTGGCATTCCCTGTTTTGGCTGTTTAATGTTTTAGAATATTTGAAGCTGCCGCGCCATCTTTCAGAAGATTTCACTATTTTTTTTGTCCCTTTGGATGTTACGGACGCCCCGGGGGTATTCCGGATCGCAATCCAGGCGTAGGGCCCTATAAAAGAACTCCCCTACAATGAAAACCAACAAATAACACTTCTAACGATGCTACAAAGAAAATTTGCGAAGGTAGTTGAGAACTACTTTCCGAACGCCATGGATGCCAAGGACACCTCCATCCATTACCTGGGGAAAATGCAACTGGAACACCAAATAGACATTTCCAAAGTACTGATGGCAACTTCCGTATGCTCAGATGATATCAACGTGCCCTCCACCACGTTCTTCAATATGTTGTTCGGCCCTTTTATCATGGGCGGACTGGGTGGATTGCCCTTTGCCGGGCAAACCGGCATGACTGCCTTCGCCCATCACATACCCGATGAAGGGAGTGCATTCATTTTCTATGGCCCGCATATCGGGATTACCCTGGACGGGGACCTGGGCAAGATGTACCGGCCCCGACAGGAACAGACCGGAAATTCCTGTGGGGCCCTGATGCTGGCATTGGACCGATTCCAGGACAGTTCCTATGCCCCCGTGCTGAATGAAGATGACTATCAACAGATGCGACTGGAGGAAAGCCTGCTTCCTTACCGGGAGGAAATACTGGATAGTAAAATCCCCGAAAAGGCGATTACCGAAGCTACCTATACGCTCATCGACAGGAAGATAAAAGCGTATGTCAGGTCGTGTAAAAACGAATTCCATGTGGATAAGGTTACCCTTTTGGGGGGGATCATCATCAATACGGACTACGGCCTGGATGACTATTTCGATACCAGGCATTTTGAGGTGGTTGAACTCAATGACCTTTGATGGAATGGCCGCGGGGCATCTGTCCCTGGCCTGGCCAGGGGCAAAATCCTTCGCGTACTGCTTCCTGCTGCCCGGGCGGTTTCCCATTTCGAACACCACGGACCTTTGTGTCTTTGAAGTGCGCCTGAAATGCTGAGGATCTTTTGTAAAAAACAGCCCTACAAACCTGTGCACATTTAAGATGAACCAACACCAAAACATGATAATCGCAGGAGCAGGCGGCATCGCAGAAGCCGTCGGGCTCATCCTGGCCGAGCGGAGCAACGTATCCCCTACCATCTTCATTGGCAATAGAACGGTATCGAAAGCGCAGGAGGTGGCAGAGTGGATCAAAAAGGGAACAACCCGGGCTACGGCGGTCGAAGCATTCGAGTTGAACGCAAAGAAATTGAGCGAACAGGCCGAAGCCATCTTCCAACAGGGGGACATCCTACTGGATTGCCTGCCCGGAAGCCTGGCGCCTCAAATGGCGCGTTATGCCAAAACCTATCGCCTGCATTACGCCAACCTTACCGAATATGTAAACGAAACCAACCAAATCCTCGATTTGGCCGGGGATGCCGAAACCGGTTTTGTGCTGCAGACCGGACTGGCCCCCGGCTATATCAATGTGCTGGCGCATAAAATGTTCCGGGATTTTTGCGAGGATTACAAAGTGGATGAAGTATCCTATTTGGGTATGAAGGTTGGGGCATTGACCCATCATGCGGTTTCGCCCCACTTCTATGGGTTTACCTGGAGCCCTGTGGGCGTTGCCACGGAATATGTGAAGGAGGCTGTAGTCCTCCGCGAGTACCAAAAAACCACGTTGCCTTCCCTGTCCCAAAGGGCACACCTTATCATAAACGGGGTAAGGTATGAGGACGATCTGACTTCGGGAGGGGCGGCCGACCTGCCCGATGCCCTGGCCGGCAGGGTACGCACCCTTGATTACAAAACACTGCGGCATCCCGGGCATTATGAGTGGGTGTCAACCCAACTGAAGCGCATCGGCCAAAAAGCAGACCCCATCCCGGCCCTGCAGGGCGTTATGGAGGAAGAAATACCCCATGTAGAAGACGACCAGATCGTCTTGTATGCAGCCGTGGAAGGAAAGGACGCTTCCGGGGTGTTACGGAGGCGGGAGGTTTCTAAGCAACTCTTACCCCAGTTGGTAGGCAAACACACCTTGCGCGCCATTCAGGCAACCACTGCCGCCCCGTTGATACAGTGTGCCCAGCTCGTACTGGAGTCAAACCTCAAAGGGGTCGTCCTGCAAAGCCAAATCCCCCCGGATGCGTTCCTGAATGGGGACTTTGTGAAATCCGTTTATGGGGAAGTCTGACAAAAGCAGGCCATAAAAACCCAGGTCTTAATGCCCATACCCGCGTACACCGGTAAAAGCACATAGGGGTCGGCAACTGAAATCCCGTTTTTGGATCAGATGGGCATTCTCCCAGGGAATAATTTCAGGAGCCATCCTAAGTTGGCAGTCGCAGTAGGCAGTAACTATTTCTGTTCAAATTTCCAAGGTATGAAGTTCAAGTATAAACAGACTGCCTGCTGGTGCTGGGGATTGCACATTTAAGCAGGCGGTCCAAAGGCTGAGATGCTACAAAAGATCACCTTAGGATCACCCCGGTGTTTGGGGGGAGGTTCAGGGTCCCATCCTCCAGGGTAGCCGGGCCCGAAGCAAACAGGACGGCCCATTTGCCGGGAATCGCCACCTGCTCCGCCTCCTCCGAGATATTGATCAAAATCCGCAGCGACTGATCCCGGTAAATGCGATCGTAGGCCAGGAGGTTCCCCTGGTCGAATTCGGGCAGCCACCTCAGGCTACCCCATTTCAGGGAAGGGGATTGATTTCGGATCTGCAACAAGGTTTGGTTTGTATGCCACAGGGAATTGGGGTCTTCCCGTTGCGATGCCACATTGATTTCATTTGAACCCGAAAGTACAGGGAGCCAGGGGGTGACTCCAGCACGGGTAAACCCGGCATTCGGGCCCGCCTCCCACTGCATGGGGGTCCGGCAATTGTCCCTGTTGAAAACCTGGCCTTTCGCAAAATCCGGAAGCCAGTCAAAGGCTGCCGGCAACGGGTCGAGCGCCTGGTCCCCGGGAATCGTGCC
>JAWWDW010000349.1:0-3098 GCA_033719735.1 Robiginitalea sp.
CACCCGGGCTATGCCAAGGATAAAATGGTCAATGCCATCAGCGTGTTGCAGGAAATCCTGAGCGGGCTCCCCGGGGAAGCGGTGCCTGAAAAAACAAGTGGGCGGGAAGGCTTTTTCCACCTGCACCAAATAGAGGGCCAGATCGAAGAAGCCAGGGCCCGACTGATCATCCGGGATCACGACCGGGAAGAGTTCGAAAACAGGAAATCACGGTTGAATGAACTGGTAGAAGCCGCTCAAAGCAAGTACCGCACCAGGATTGATTTGAATATGGAGGACCAGTATTACAACATGAAAGAGAAAATCACCCCCGTGTTTCCCATTGTGGAAGTAGCGGAGGAAGCCATGAAGGCAGTAGGGGTCACCCCCATTATAAAACCCATCCGCGGGGGTACGGACGGCTCCCAACTCAGCTTCAAAGGCCTGCCCTGCCCGAATATCTTTGCAGGCGGACATAATTTCCATGGGAAATTCGAATACGTTCCCGTGGAGAGTATGGAAAAAGCAGTCGAGGTAATCGTAAAAATCTGTGAGCTGACGGCATCAAAACCCACAGAAACCTGGAACCAAATTCCAGGGTGAGGCAGGGCTCCCAAAGGATCCCGCCAGTTGGTAAAACAGGGGATTGCCCCGCTGCCCTTCAGATTTTAGTACCCCTTTCGGGTTTCTCTAAAAGCGGTATATTTAATCCCCTTACGGTTCCGCGTCAATGATACTTAAAAAAAGTCGCCCATACGGATTCTTTCTCAATGCCATCAAGTATAAAATCCTGGCCATCGTGGTGCTTACCCTGGTGGTGGGATACCTGGATGATGTCCTCTACACGATTTTCGATTTTGACATGGCCATCCCCGCCTTTTTTGGAACGGCCATCATCCTGGCGCTCGCCTTTCGGACCAACAAGGCCTATAACCGCTGGTGGGAAGCCAAGATGATCTGGGAATCAGTCGTCAACAGTTCCCGTACCTGGACCCGTCTGGTACTCAGGTTGCTCCAATCCCCGGAAAAGGGAGGGAATTCAGTGGAGGAATTGAAAGAGAAAATGATCTTCCGGCAGCTGGCTTGGAACTACATCCTGGAAAAACGCCTTAGGGGCAAGCCCGCGCTACAGGACATGGAGAAGTATCTGAACCAGGAGGACCTGTCGTTTCTTAGCGGCATCGACAATGCCAACCAGGGACTCCTTTTTCTTCAAAGCCGGGACCTGATTGCGGCCTACAAACAGGGAAACGTAGACCTGTTTCAGCATATCGAGCTGGAAGAAGTACTGCGGGACCTGGAAACGGCCATGGGCAAAGCGGAGCGCATTAAAAAAACGCATTTCCCGGTATTGTACGACATTCTTTTCGAGCTTTCCATTTACATCTTCAGTGCGCTGCTTACCTATGCCATCAGGGATTCCCTGACAGTCTTTGAAGCAACTTTTTCCATCATCGTCACCACCTTGTTTATGATGATGAACGAAATCGCCAGGGACATGCAGGACCCTTTCGAGGACCTGCCCACCGACACCCCTATGCTGGCCCTTTCCCATGAGGTGGAGCGTTCTGTTTTGCAGTTGCTGGGCCGGAGGGAAATGCCAGAACCCATTCAACAGGGTAACTATTACCTTAAATAAGGATGATCGTTGTCTCATTGATAATCGTAAAAATAGCTATCTCATGATCCTGAAAACCAGTCGTCCGTTCTGGTACCTCTTTAAAACCATCCGCTGGCAGTTCCTCCTGGTGGTTATTCTCTGCATCGCCATGGGGGAAATTGATACCTGGCTGCTGGACCACTACGGGTTTGACTTTCCGATCGCCATCCCGGCCTTTATGGGTACGGCCATTGTGTTCATCCTGGCATTCCGCACCAACCAGGCTTATGACCGATGGTGGGAAGCCCGCAAGGTGTGGGGGGCCATTATCAACGATTCCCGGAGCTGGACACGGATGGCCCTCAACCTCATCGACGATGCTGGGACATCCCCCGAAGCCTGCCAGGAACTAAAACACCGGCTCCTCAACCGGCAGATCGCCTGGAATTATATCCTCACTGCCAGACTCAGGGACAAAGAGGAACCGCTGAAGGACATGGATCGCTATTTCAACGGGGAAGAATTCGAATTCCTGAAGCGTCTGGACAACCCGAACCAGGGGATCCTGAACCTTCAGAGTGCCGACCTGAAGAGCGCTTTGGACCAGAAATGGATGGAGGGGCTCCACCATATCGAGATGGAGGAATGCCTGAAAGGCATGGAATCCTATCAGGGGAAGGTGGAACGCATCAAAAAAACCCATTTCCCGGTCCTCTATGACCACCTCATCCTGTTTTCGATCTTCCTTTTCAGCGTGCTGCTCACCTATGCGATCGTAGACAGGACCACCTGGTTCGAGGCCACGTTTTCCATTACGATCTCGAGTATTTTCCTGGCCCTGGAGAAAATCGCCAGCGATATGCAGGACCCTTTCGAGGACCTGCCCACGGATACCCCGATGACAGATATTTCATATACGATTGAAAGGGGTATCTTACAAATGGCGGGGGAAACAGAGATGCCGGAGCCACCGAAACAGGGAACCTTCTATATCAATTAAATCAAGGCAGACGCTTTTCAGGGCAGGGACCAGCCATTGTAGTACCGAATCCGTGACAGGGCATTGGCTTCAGGGTCTGTAAAGGCCCCCTTGTCCGGGTCCCAAAAAACCTTATCCCCCTTCTTATAAGCCACATTCCCCATATGGCAGACGCGTGCGGCGTGGTAGCCCACTTCCATAGGGGCCCGCAAAACGGATGCATCCCGGGTACGCACGGCCTGCAGGAAATTTTCCGTATGCCTCCCGAGACCCTTATTTTGAGAGGGTTGCAATGGTACAGCCTCCATCTTGGGCTGGTCTTTGAGCATGCGCCAGCTCTCGTGTTCCACCTCAGGGATGACTTCCCAGCCGCCCCGGTCCAGCACCAGGGTCCCCTTGTTCCCGATAAAGGCCACCCCGTGGTTGCGCCCGTAATTGCCCCCATCGATCCCGGTAGCGTGCTCCCACAAGAGCGTAAAGCCGTCGAATTCGTACACGGCCTGGAGCGTATCCGGGGTTTCTGAAGCGTCATCAGGATAC
>JAWWDW010000350.1:0-3077 GCA_033719735.1 Robiginitalea sp.
CCTCATACAGGTTTTCATACGTGGACCAGGAATATTCATCCTTGTAGAGCTCCATCCCCAGGGAGGCCCCGACCCGTGACCTGGCATCCAGGGTTGCTTTAAAGACAGAGCGGGCCCCATAGCCCAGGGTATATTCATCCAGGATATTGAAGGGGCGGGGCTCATAATGATCCAGGTAGGATAAAAACACACTGCTGGTATTCTCGATGCGCGAACTGATGCGAATCCGGTCGGAGAGGCCTATAAGCGTGTACTTGTTGTCCTCATATCCCTGGGCCGCCGCCCAGTTGGCTGCCGCCTGGGTCGGATCCGTCTCAAAGTCGGTTTGCCCCAGGGAGCTGGGGATCTGGGCGGTGTAATCGATATAATTTGCGAGCAGGTTGATCTGGTGGGATTCCCCGGCTTCCAGGCCGAGGTTTACGAGGATCCCATCCCGGTCAAAGGAATTGTTTTCCCGGTATCCCTGGGTACTCATCCGGTTGTAGCGGACTTCTGCGCTCAGGTGCTCCTCTTTGTGCGTTAGGCTGAGATTGTTCTTAAACAGCCCGTAGGAACCAAAGCTGGTATGGTTTCTAATAAGGGTCCCCGGCTCCTGTTTGGGGTCCGAACGGAGCAGGAGGGCGCCGCCCAGGGCAGCCCCGTAGCTGCCTGACTTGGGACCTTTGACCACGCGTATCCCGCTGAGGTTTTCAAGGTCAAAAGCCTCCAGGGTGGAAAACCCCGTCCCATTGGTTACCGGGATGTCATTGAAGTACATCCGAAGTTTGTCGGTCCCGAACGGAGTCCTCGCCCCGACCCCCCGAATGGTAATCCGGTTGGTATTCAAGGCCCCGGACAAGAAGTATACGCCCGGGATCTGGTTCAGGGTGCCGGCGAAATCTATCGGGCTTTGGGTGCGGATCGCCCTTTCGGTCAGGAGGTCCGAGGGGACGATGCCCAGGGGGGAATCCGCGTCCCGGTCCAGGCCCAGGACGACCCCCTCAAGATAGGTGACCGAATCGCGGGGTACTCCCTGGGCATTACTTCGTATAAACGCCAGGATCAGAAAACACAGCAGCAAAAAAAGTCGCATCCCCGTCATTTGGAACTGCAAAGATACCCCCTAAAATCGAAATCCCACGGAGAGGCCCGCCCGATAGAGGAAGGTCTCCTGAAAGGGTTCCGGGTTCAGGTTCCTGCCCAGGCCTCCAAAGATCTCAAGGGTAAAGCGCTGGGACCTTGTGGCCCATTTGGAGCCAACCCCAAGTCCGAGGGCGAAGGAATCATAGCGCTCCGTTACAGGCGGGGCGCTTCCATCAGAAACTTCTTCTTCTCCCTTGTTGTATAGTCCGAAGGCCTCTGCAAAAAACCCCGATCGGGGCTGGTATCCAAAATACGCTCTTAAGGCAGGCCCGATTCCAAAATCACCGTTATAATCCCCGGGGTCATTATCCCAGTAGAGGGTGCCCCCAAGGCTTACATCCTGGTTGAGGTAGTGTTCATACCCGAATTCAAGTGCACCCAGTACAAGGAAGCTCCCGGCATTGAATTTGACCTCATTGGCCGGTCCGGCGGGGGGATAGGCCTGGGCCCTTATACCCTGGATACAGGTCAGGCCCAAAAGGAGGAAGGCCCATTTCTTCAGGGAGGTACTCATAGGCATTGCGTTCGGGGTTTGGGTCCAAAGGTAGGAAGTTCGTCCGGATGTCTCCCAAAAATCAGGTTTCGGAACCTTTGGCCGTTTCCCTATTTTTGCCAAAATATCTGATTTGAAAATAGCTTCTTACAACGTCAATGGCATCCGGGCGGCCATCCGGAAGGGGTTTCTTCAGTGGCTGCAGGACACCGCCCCTGACGTGATTTGCCTTCAGGAGATCAAAGCAACCGAAGACCAGCTGGACCTGGCCCTTTTCGAGGAAGCCGGGTACACCCATCACTACTGGTTTTCTGCCGAGAAGAAGGGATACAGCGGGGTCGCCATCCTGAGTCGTGAGAAACCGGATCATGTGGAGATCGGCACCGGGATAGACTACATGGATATGGAAGGCAGGAACATCCGCGCAGATTTCAATGGCGTTTCGGTCATGAGCCTGTATGTTCCGTCCGGCACGAACATCAAGCGCCTGGACCACAAACTGCAATACATGGATGACTTCCAGCGGTATGTGGACCAACTTAAAAAGGAGGTGCCAAACCTGGTTATATGCGGGGATTTCAATATCTGCCACCGTGCCATAGATATCCACGACCCGGTCCGCAACAAGAATGTATCCGGCTTTCTTCCGGTGGAACGGGAGTGGATCGGAAATTTTATCGACAATGGCTTTATCGACAGCTTCAGGCATTTCAATTCAGAACCCCATCGGTATACCTGGTGGACCTACCGGGCCGGGGCCCGGGCTCGCAACAAGGGTTGGCGACTGGATTACGGCATGGTGGCCGAACCGCTGCGGCCGTACCTGAAGCGGTCTGTGATCCTATCGGAAGCGGTGCACAGCGACCACTGCCCCATATTGCTCGAACTCGACTGATCAGCCTGACCCTAAAAACAAGACCAACGTGGAATATACGTACCTGCCAACGACCGACATACGCGTAAGCAAGATCTGCCTGGGGACCATGACCTGGGGCCGGCAGAACACCGAAGAAGAAGGACATGCCCAGATGGACTACGCCCTGAGCCAGGGGGTCAATTTTTTCGATACGGCTGAACTGTACCCGATCCCCGCCCATAAGGACCGGTATGCCCTTACGGAAAAGATCATCGGGAACTGGTTTCGGAAAACCGGTAAAAGACAGGAGGTTGTCCTGGCCTCCAAGATTGCGGGCCCCGCCCCGTTTACCCGTTTTATCCGTACCAGCGGATTTCACCCCGACGCCATCAGGGAAGCAGTGGAAGGTAGCTTGAAACGATTGCAAACCGATTACATCGACCTCTACCAGCTCCACTGGCCGGACCGGCCGGTCAACAAGTTCGGACAGCTCGATTACGAGCACGACACCGGGGACAGCGTGCCGCTGGAGGAGTCGCTGTCGGCCCTGGGCGAGCTTGTGCAAGCGGGCAAGATCCGGCTGGCGGGAATCTCAAACGAAACCGC
>JAWWDW010000351.1:0-3074 GCA_033719735.1 Robiginitalea sp.
GCACTGGAGGAGTCCAGGTTGCCGCTGGGTTCGTCCGCCAGGACGACCGAGGGCTTATTGATCAGTGCACGGGCCACCGCGACGCGTTGCTGTTCTCCACCGGAAAGGGCAGCCGGTTTGTGATTAAGCCGGTGGCCGAGGCCCAAAAACTCCATGAGCTCCACAGCCTGCTTTTCAGCTTCGGCCCTGGGGGTATCTTTTATAAAAGCCGGGATGCAGACGTTCTCAAGGGCCGTGAATTCTGGCAGGAGTTGGTGGAACTGGAAAATAAAACCAATGTGCTCGTTTCGGAACCTGGCGAGTTGCCGTTCCCTGAGTCGGGTGATGTCCTTTCCATTGATTTCGATGCGGCAGGGTATTCCTGTGTTTGGCGTGTCCAGGGTCCCCAAAATTTGAAGCAGGGTCGTTTTACCCGCCCCGGAAGCCCCAACCACCGAAACGATTTCCCCTTTGGCAATTTCAAGGCTTACCCCTTTAAGGACTTCTACGGAGCCATAGGTTTTATGAATGTTTTCTGCCAGGATCATCGCGGGATTTTGAAGGGCTGAAAGTACGGATTCGGCCAGACTTGTCAAAATGGGGTTTAAATCCAAACAGGCTATCTAAAGGGGTCTAAGCACCCTTTCATTTTGATGCGGATACGAGGCATTTCACCTTTTTTTCCCATCTTTAAGCAAAACTTTGCAAATGGCACCATACAGGTATCTGGAAGAATACAATATAGAAATCACCCAGGAAGTGCGGGGCTTCTACCAGCGCATCTTGAGTGAAATCGGGGAAGACGTCCAACGGGAAGGCCTCCTGAAAACCCCGGAACGGGCCGCCAAAGCCATGCTGTTCCTCACCCAGGGGTACCGGCAGGACGCAGTGGAAATCCTGAAAAGCGCCATGTTCAAAGAAACCTACAGCGAGATGGTCATTATCAAGGATATCGAGCTGTATTCCCTCTGCGAGCACCACATGCTGCCTTTTTTCGGGAAGGCCCATGTGGCCTACATCCCCGATGGGAACATCGTGGGGCTCAGTAAGATTCCCAGGGTTGTGGACGTTTTTGCCCGCCGCCTTCAGGTACAGGAACGGTTGACGGATGATATTGTGGAATGCATCAACCAAACCCTCAAACCCCGCGGGGTGGCCGTGGTTATAGAGGCGGCCCACATGTGCATGATGATGCGCGGGGTGCAGAAACAAAATTCGGTGACCACTACCTCCGGATTCCGGGGGCAGTTCGAGAAAATTGAAACCCGGAACGAATTCCTGAAGCTTATCGGGTCAGACCTCTCCTGACTTTAAAAGACCGTAATGCCGGGGAATATGGAAGGGAAATACAAGAAATTACTGTTGGGGCTGCTGCTGGATGGCATCGGGATGCTGTCCCTGGCACTTCCCGGGCTGGGCGAGTTTCTCGACCTCATCTGGGCACCGGTGGCAGGTTGGTTCATGACGCGGATGTACGCGGGGCGTGAGGGCAGGATTGCAGGCGTGGTGGCTTTTTTGGAGGAATTGCTCCCCGGCCTGGATGTGATCCCTTCCTTTACCCTGATGTGGGTGTACACCTTCCTGTTAAAGGGGAAGAAAGCCGGCGTAGATCCCAAGAAGCCTTAATGCGCCTTGTCCCGACTGGTTTCGGGTGTATCCTCAGGCAGCAAAAACCCCAGTCCCATGCGCCTGAGCATTTTTTTCTCCAGGTTCCAGAAAAATGTAAACTGCCCGAACAGGGTTCCGATAACCACCAGCAGGACCTGGTAGATTGGGAAGATGACCAATATCCGGAGGGTCCAGTACAACCAGCTACCCCACCAGGCATCTGAAAACACCTCAGGCTGCAGGCCAATCCAGTTCAGGAACGGTTTGGCTACAAACACGGCCGTGGATCCGGTCACGGAAAAGACGATGAGGATGATGATCAGCTGGAAGTTTGACGTAATGCCCCAGCGTTCTTTTAGTTTCTTCATGGGATGTATTGACCCGGCAAAGGTAAAAAAATTACAATCTTGGGATAAACGGCCCCAGTCGCTGGTTGTATTTGCGCTGGAAATAAATGAAGTAGTTGTATAACTTATAGTTGAGCTCATACCCATAGTCGATTTTCGGATCGTAATCTATGGGCCACATGTAAAGGTTGGGGTCGTATTGCCCGGGAAGCAATACGCGGTTGTTCCAGTTTAGCACATATATTTCGTTCCGGTTTTCCAGAAAGGTCTGGGAATAATAACCTTCCGGCCGGGCAAAGCCCTTCAGCCAGCTGTAAAATCCAGGATCGACGATGATGATCTCATATTCGGTTTCCGGATCTGAGATCACCACGGGTTCGCCCTCGGAGGCTTTAAAGGCCTGTTGTTCCCCCGGGCTTATATCCACTTCTGGTTGGGTGCTTTTGCAACCCGTCCACAGGGCGCTCAGCAGCAGGAGCAGCAAGATGCCGTAAAACTGTGGTTTCATACGCCTGTTTTCCCCTTAAGGTACAAAAAAAGCCACCTGTGGCAAACAGGTGGCTTGTCCGTATCAGGCCGTTTCGGGGTCCGGCGGTGTTACTTGCCGAACAATCCGCCCAGCAAGCCCCCCAGGCCACCCTGTTTGCCGGAGCTACTTCCCAGTACGATATCGGACACGTCGTCCAGGACACTGCCATCTCCATCGGAATCGATCAGGGAGGTGATCAGGTCCTGGTTTTGTCGCGGTTGCCCCCCGAGCAGGCTCCCCAGCATGCTGTTGAGATCCGAGCCGCTGGAAATATTATTCTGGGCGCGTTGCCTGCCCAAAAGTCCCATGATGATGGGCGCTGCTATTTTCAGCATCTCCCCAATGGCTGCCGGACTGATCCCGGAGCGATTGCTGAGTTCATTTTCCACAGCGGGCTGTTTGGATCCCAGGACGTGGCCCAGAATACCTGCCCCATCTTCCTTTATTTGGGGATCAACCCCACCGCCGAAGAGTCCGGAGAGGTTATCCAGGATGCTCCCGGTATGCCTGGAGGAAAGGGCATTGATCAAACCTTCCGCTCCCTGCGGGCTTTGGACATTTTTTTTCATGGCTCCCATCAGTACGGGAAGGGCCATCCCCAGGACGTCTGC
>JAWWDW010000352.1:0-3067 GCA_033719735.1 Robiginitalea sp.
AATATCGGTGACCCCCAGGGCCTGCATGCGTTCCCGTACCCCTTCGTTGGTCCCTCCGCTGATGATACAAATTCGATAGCCATGGTTCAGGGCTGTTTTAACCGCATAGCCATCCCGAACACTCATTTTTCGCAGGAGTTCCCCCTCTGTGGTGATCAGGATGGAACTATCTGTGAAAACCCCATCCACGTCAAAGACAAAGGTGGTAATGTCCTTCAGGAGTTCCTTGTAGTTCTTAGTCATAGGTTTTGTGTATGGATTCTGAAATCAACTGGTACAATTCTTTTCTAAGGGAATCCTTGATCCGGCTCAGGTGTGCTTCCCGGGTTACGGTGTCTCCGCGCCTGGCGGGTCCGGTCTGGGCCTCGTAGGCACTGAGGGTTTCTAATTTGGAAAAGGTCTCCCGGAGCAAAGGGCGCAACAGGTGTTCAGCAAGCCCCTGTTCCCGGCAGAGCGCTTCCCCGAGATAGACCATGTGATTCGAGAAGTTGTTCACGAAGACCGCCGCCAGATGCAGCTGCCTCCGGGCCGAAACGTCCAGTTCCAAAACCTGATCGCTAAGGGACCCGGCCAGCTTCTGCAGGAGCGGAAGATCCTCCGGATGGCCTGTTTCGAGACAGAGGGGGATTTCCCCAAAATCCAGTTCCCGTTCCCGGCTGAAGCTCTGCAGCGGATAGAAGACCCCCGTTTTGGAAATGCCCCTGAGGGCCCCCAGGTCCCGCGCCCCCGAGGTGTGGGCTACCAGCCCGGTCTTATCCTGCAGATACCCGGCCACCGATTCGATGGCGCTATCGGCCACTGCGATCAGATACACATCGGCCTCGGCTATGGACCCGCCCAGGACACCCACAGGAATCCCGGGATCAAAACCCGAAAAGGCATCGCTGCGACGGGCAACCATCTGTACGAGTTCAACACCGCTGGCTGCCTGCAGGGCCCGGTGCAGATGAAATGCAACATTTCCGTTTCCCAGAAGTACAATGCGAATCACAGCGTAAAAATAGCCATATAATCAAATCAGGGGGCTTCTGCTGCCAAAAACCGGCATGGAATCCTCCTTGAAACCAGATTGCCCGCTAGCGGGAATTCCGTCTTTTTAACAAATTAGATTTTAACACCAGTTGTTCCTCTCTTATTTTTGTGGTGATTCCATATTTTTGGAATCGGCTTTTACACTAAAGACATGCTACATACCCTTGGAAAAATACTTTTTTCAACCCGACTTATGGCTTTTTTGTTCCTGTTTATGGCGGTTGCCATGGCACTGGGAACCTTTATAGAAAGCTGGTACAGTACCGAGACAGCGCGTATCTGGATTTACAATGCCTGGTGGTTTGAGGCCATCATGGGGCTGTTCCTGATCAACTTCATTGGAAATATCAAGCGGTACAACCTCCTGAAGAGGGATAAATGGCCGGTCCTGCTGCTGCATATTTCGTGGATCCTGATCATTGTGGGGGCGTTCGTAACCCGATACATCAGTTATGAGGGCATGATGCCCATTCGGGAAGGAGCCACCGAGAACGTCTTCTATTCGGACAAGACCTATCTGACGGTGTTTGTGGATGGGGAAATCGATGGACAGCTGCAGCGCAAACCCATGCAGGATGACCTTATCGTGACTGCCCAGGCCATACAGTCCAACCTCCCCTGGAAAAGCGATTTCAATGACATCCCCTTTGAAATATCCTATGCCGGGTTCATTGAGGGGGCCCGCATGGAAATGGTACCGGACGAATCCGGGTCCCTGTTCCTGAAGATCGTGGAGGCCGGGGCGGGATCCCGCCACGACCATTACCTGGAGGAGGGGAAGGTGCAGAACATCCACAACATCCTCTTTACCCTGAACAACCCCGTGGAAGGGGCCATCAATATCAGCACCCGGGGAGACAGCCTGACGATAAACTCCCCGTTTGAAGGGAGCTTTATGCGGATGGCCGACCAGTTCAGCGGCACCCTCACCAGGGACAGTACCCAGACCCTGATGCTGCGCTCCCTGTACACCCTGGGCAATACCCAGTTCGTGCTTCCCCAGCCCCCGACTCGCGGTATTTACAAAGCGGTCCAAATACCCGAGGAGGAACAGACGGACAATGATCTCGATGCCCTTTTGGTCAATGTGACCACCCAGGGAGAGACCGTACAGAAAGCCCTGATGGGGGGCAAGGGGCGGGCCATCTACAGCGACCCCTTTCAGATCGGGGAGCTCACCTTCCGGATGTCCTACGGGTCCAAGGTGCGGGAGCTTCCTTTCAGCATCACTTTAAACGATTTCATCGCTGAAAAATACCCGGGTACAGAGAAGGCGTATTCTTCTTTCATGAGCAAGATTACGGTAATCGATGAGCGCCCTTTTGACTACGATGTCTATATGAACCACGTCCTGGACCACCGCGGATACCGGTTTTTTCAGGCGAGTTTTGATCCGGATGAAAAAGGGACGGTCCTATCGGTAAACCATGATTTTTGGGGTACCTGGATCACCTATATCGGGTACTTCCTGCTCTATATGGGCCTGTTGGCCATCATGTTTTTCGGCAGGACCCGCTTCCGGGATCTGGCGCAGATGCTGAAAAAAATAGAGAAGAAAAAATCGGCGCTTACGGGCCTCCTTCTGCTGGTCTCTTTTATGGGGATGGCACAGGTACAGGGCCCGCCGGCAGACCACAACCACGAAATCCAAAGCGAGCCCCCATCCCGGGAAGTGGTGGATTCGCTCATCCTGGCCACTGCCGTACCGCTTCAGCAGGCTGAAAAGTTCGGGCATCTCGTCATACAGGATGACGGGGGCCGGATGAAACCGATCAATACATTTTCTTCGGAATTGTTGCGCAAACTCAGCTTCCGGGACGACTATAAGGGGTTAACCCCCGACCAGGTCCTGCTTTCCATGATGATGCAGCCAAGGCTCTGGACCCTGGCTGAATTCATCGCCCTGGATAAAAAATCCCAGAATGACAGCATCCGGGACATCATCGGGGTTGCCGGCGACCAGAAATACGTCCGCCTGATCGACTTTATCGATCCTCAGGGGCGCAACAAGCTCGACCCGGTTTTGCAGGAGGCT
>JAWWDW010000353.1:0-3060 GCA_033719735.1 Robiginitalea sp.
CTTCTGCTTCCAGGTTCTTGTCCGGTCCTCTCAGGCGGATATTCCCGATAGAGCCATCTTTCTGGATGGTAAACATCACAGCAACCCGGCCCTGGATTCCCATTTCCTGGGCAATTTCGGGATAGCGGAAATTCTTGCGGATGTGCTTCTGCATCATCTCATTGAAACAGGCCTTTTTATCGCTGGCGCTTTCACATCCCGGAAAGACCGGCACATCTTCAATGACCGCAAAGGGGACCTCCACGTCCTCTTCAACCTCTTCCACTTCGATATCCTCCACCTCGATGATCTCTTCTTCCTGACTGGTCTCTGTAGACTCGATAATGGTCTCTTCCACCTCTTCTTCGTCTTCCACAACCTCAATTACTTCCGGGGCAGCGGGAGGCGGCGGAGGCGGCGGGGTCTTGATCTGTTCCGTCATCGGCACTTCTTCATCCAACATATCCTCCACATTCAGGGAGATGTCATAGTCATTTGCCTCATCATAGGTCTTCCATTCCAGGGCTACCCATACCAGCACCATCACCAAAGCCAGTCCCAACACAAAATAGAGACCGCTATTTTTGTTCAGATCGGCTTTTTTACTCTTTTTGACTTCCATTGCTCTTCCGTTATTTAATGATCGCTAATTTAACTATTATTTTCACAATTAAGCAATTATTCAGGCCAATTTAATGATTCCTGCTTGCTCATCAGAACCCGGGACAACCAGGCCCCAAGGCAGATTCCCACGAGGTTGGCAACCAGATCCGTCCACTCTGCGCTTCGATCCAGCCCCATTCCTTCCTGAAGCACTTCAATAATCATACCATAGACCGCCAGGGCAACACCCATCCAAAGCATGGAAGGTCTTTTTCGCAATCTATGGCGGAACCGTTCCCAAAGGAAAAAAGAGCCCAAAAGCATGGCCACAAAATAGAACCCCATGTGAACCCATTTGTCCATATAGGGGATTTGGGGTCCCCCCAGGTCCAGGTCGTCCATGGGCATCAGGCTGAGAAGGCTGAGCAGGGCCATCCAGAAAAAAAACAAAAAAGAGAACAGGCCGCTTTTAGGCACCCACCACTTCCTTGTAGGCATCTGCATCCAGTAGGGCTTCCAACTCAGAAGGGTCTGACATCCGGATCCGGATCATCCACCCTTCCCCATAGGGATCCTCGTTTACCTTTTCAGGTTCCTCCTCCAGGCTCTCATTGAATTCGATGACCTCCCCGCTTACGGGCAAAAAGAGGTCAGAAACAGTCTTCACAGCCTCCACGGTTCCGAAAACCTCTTCCTTTTCCAGGGTCTCATCCACGGTTTCCACTTCCACATATACAATATCACCCAATTCACCCTGGGCGAAATCTGTAATCCCGACGGTTGCCACATCGCCATCTACCCGAATCCATTCGTGGTCTTTGGTATACTTCAGTTCAGAAGGAATGTTCATTGTAATCTGTTTTAGCTAGTCCAGCAAATGTATGTTTTCCTCCGGCTCCGGCCAAGTGCGCCCGTAAAAAAGTAGACACCGCCGGGTGCCCGTCTGTTTTTGCTTCGCGGTTTTCCAAAGCTATGCGAAGCCGGGTGTCCTAGTTGCCGAAATTATAGCGGATGGTGAAGCCCGCGTTGATCGTGGTCTGGGGAAAGGCTGTGGAGACCGCAAACTGGGAGAAGGAATGGTCGTAGAAGAAGAGGGCGTTCAGGTTCTTGGTCAGGGCGTAATCCGCCGTGAATTTGACCGAGAGTAGATTCTGTCCCGAAGTAATCTGGTTGTTTTCGATATCCAGGTTGCGGATGATGGTGATGTTGTCCCTCAGGCTCACGTCCGCCTTCAGGTTGAGGTCCCCCTTAAGGCGTTTGCGCTCCCCGCCCAGGCGGGTGACAAACTGCACATCGGTGAAACGATATCCCAGGCCCAGGGTGTACTCCTTCCCGTTGTTCTCCGTGAGCAGGTTGTTGTCAAAACTCAGGATAAGCGCCCGGTCCGTTCTCACCTCAGCCAAAACACTCAGGCTGTTCTGCATCTCGAAATCCACCCGGATAAGCGGATTGAACTGGTCGTTGAGGACCACGTTGTTGATGATGTCCTCCGGGAGGAGGTCCTGGGTTTCGGGGTTTATGGGGGGCTGGCCCTCATTTATGAGCTGTACGCGCTCGAGGTTGGTCTGGAAGGAGTTGATGCTGTAGGCAGCCCGGTACCCGTGGCTCAGGGAGAACCGCTTGAATTGCTTCCGGAACCATTTGTTTTTCATCAGGCCTGTGTACTTGACGTTCCAGTTGGGGATGGGGATGTCCCTGAAAGCCCCCAGGTTTACGCTTCCGGCGTCCTGCCCAGTATAGGCGGCAAAAAATGCGGGCAGCAACACATCCTGGCTGGTCTTGCCAAAGAGGTTCGGATACCCGTCCTGGTCCACCCCGGTATCCGGAAAGCCCCCTTCCTGTTGCAACCGGTTGGCTATGGTGAGGCGGTTCGACTTAAAGGTCTCAAAGGTCGCGGAGTCAAACTCGTCGCTTTTCGAAAAGGCCGTCCCGATCATCATGGTCGAAATGCTGAAGGTGCCGAAGGTATTCGTGGCAAGGGGTATGTAATCGGCATCCTCCACCCGGAAATTCTCCCGCACACTGCTGGTAAACTGCCGGTCGGCGATCAGGTCGATGGTCAGTTCGGGCACCGGCAGGGCCGTGGCTGTAATATTCAACTGCTTGTTGGTGCGTTGTATGAACTGCTGGTTAAACTCCTGGAAATCCGTCAGCCATCCATTGCGGGCGGCTTCAAAGCGAACGTCGGACTGGCTCCCGAACACAAAACCGAGGGTGGGTTTGGTGGTCCCGATAAAGCCAATGGATCGGGTATAGCCCGGAAGTACCGTCCCGTTGTTCTCACTGTAGTTGACATTGATCCGTTTGACCATGGTTACAATATCAATGGCCGTGTTTGCCAATTTGGAGGTCTTTTTGGGGGCTTTTTCGCCTTCTTTGGTATTTCCCCCTTTGTCGGTACGGGGGGCAGCGATCTGGTTTGTCGGCTTCCCTCCGGATTTTTTCAGGCCCAGGCGGTCGTAAAACCGCTGCATGGTA
>JAWWDW010000354.1:0-3059 GCA_033719735.1 Robiginitalea sp.
ATGCTGGTGCGCTTTTTCGGAGGCTGGAACTTCACAGCGGCCGATGCCATGAACCGGTTGCCGGCCGATGTCGGTTATGTTAAAGGGGTTCCCATGGGCGGTGACCTGCCGGTGGCCCCCAGTGCCAATGCTGCCCCCACCTTCCTGGTGGCAGCCCTGAAAGACCCGCTCTCCGGCAACCTGGACCGCATTCAAATCGTAAAGGGATGGGTGGATAATAGCGGGAACCGGCAGGAAAAAATCTACGATGTGGTTTGGGGAGATGCCGATAAACGCAAGCCCGGTCGCAACGGAAAACTGCCTGCTGTTGGAAATACGGTAAACGTAAAGGAGGCCACCTGGACCAATACCATCGGTGACCCCGAACTGATCGGGGTTTGGAAAGATCCGGATTTCGATCCGGGACTCCCGGCGGTTTATTATGCACGTGTCATAGAAATTCCCACCCCCAGATGGACCGCTTACGATGCCAAAAAATATGGAATCACCATGCCTAAGGAAGCTGAGATGACTACCCAGGAGCGGGCGTATACCTCTCCCATTTGGTATTCACCCAAATAATGGACCATTAAGCAGACATTGAACCTAAAAGGAGAGCCCGAAAGCAAATGCTTTCGGGCTCTTTTTGTTACCGGCAAGTCCCGGGGATAAAGGTTGGATTTTTTGCGGACCCTGATGGGAAAATGCAGTCGTCCTGGTTAGCTTTTAATCAGGGGGTGGGGGGAGTTCCCTCTAAAAAAGTGTTATTCGCAGTCCAAACTCCAGGTATCCTCCTCATCCTTGGTCCAGGATGCCGGAGTGTTCTCCAATTGCTCCGGGCTCACCAGGATGCAGGTTATGGGATTCCCCTCGATTTTAAATTCATTGAAGGTGGGAAGCGGAAGGGTAGAAACGTCCATGGCGGTCACCTCATTGTTGGCCAGATCCAGCAGTTGCAGGGTCGTATACTCGGTTACATTCAGCGTGGTGAGCTGGTTTCCGGAGGCCCCAATTTTTTCTATGTTGGGGTTGTTCCCTATTACGAACTGGGTGAGTTGGTTGTCCTCCGCCCAAACAAACAACAGGTTCGTATTTCCACTGATGTCCAGGCGCCTGAGTTCATTTCCCCTCACATTCAGGTCAACCAGCGCCTTGAAGTCATTGATGCCTGTCAGGTCCTGAATTCCTTCATTTTCAACATTGAGGTTTTGTATAAACTCGATGTTGGAGGTTAAAACGGACCCATCCACCTCATCGTCCAAATTCAGGGCAACCAGGGCCGCCTCAAAATTGGCATCGGGGATGGAGGTCCGGGCTTCCGGGATTGGGTTCTCGTTACCGTCGTCGGAATCATCCGAATCATTGCTGCAGGAAAAAAGCGCAAAAGTCGCGCAGAACAGAAGGCCTAAGTACTTTTTCATGTGATTTTTGGGGCAAAGATACGAAACTTTGACGCTCAGGATCCGGGTCACGGAACTGTTGGCCTATTCAGGGACCCTGAAGATAAACCCCTGTCCGTGGACATTTTCAATACGGATGTCCGGATCGGCTTCCAGGAGTTTCCTCAGGCGGGTAATAAAGACATTAAGGCTCTTGCGGTTGAAATAATCGTTCCGGCCCCAAATCCGCTTCAGGATATCGGCATGGCTGCTGAGCCGGTTCCGGTTCCGGTAGAGGTAGGTCAGCAATTCGCTTTCCCTGCTGGTCAGGGAGATCTCCTCCCCTTCCAGAAGCAGGCACTGATTGCGCAGGTCATACCGGTAGCGGCCCAGGGAGGGGATCTCCGTTTCGGGCTGCTCCGTTGCCTTCAGTCGGGAAAGCAGGGATTCGATGCGCACCACGAGTTCTTCCTCGTCGATGGGTTTTTTCAAATAGTCAACCGCCCCGACGGAAAATCCCTTGAGTACGTCGATTTTCATGGATTTGGCCGTGAGAAAAAGGAAGGGGATCCCTGGAAACCGCTCGTGGATTTGTTTGCCAAGGCTGAAACCATCCAGGTCCGGCATCATCACATCCAGGATCAGCAGGTCAAAAACCTGCGCTTCCAGGAGCGGCAGCACCTCGCCGGCCCGCTGCACCCATACCAGATCCATCCCCTTCATCTTCAGGTATTCTGAGAGCAGGTACCCAAGGGAGGTATCATCTTCAACGAGGAGCAGGCGGTGTTGGTTCGTTTCCATTTCGCAACAAAGGTAATACAAAGTCCACCACCGTCCCGATCTGTGCGTTACTCCGGATGGAAACCCTGCCCTGGTGCTTTTCGGCGATTGTCCGCACATAGCTCAGGCCGAGTCCGTATCCCCGGATTTCCTGGCGGTCCCCCCGCGGAAGCCGGTAATATTTTTTAAAAAGCTCTTCCAGGGCCTCCGGGGGAATCGGGGGTCCGCCATTGTGAATTTTGATATCCAACTGGGTCCCCTTCACCGCTGCCGACAAACTAATTTTTGACGTATCCCCGTATTTTCGGGCATTGTCCAACAGGTTGCTTACGGCATTTTCCAGGTGGAAAACAGAAGCCTTCATCCAATACGGCCCCTTCCCCAACTGGTATTCGAACTCCTGTCCTTCCATCTGGCAATCCTCCCGGAAATCCCGGCATACCCCTTCGAGTACCGGCTTTAAGTCCACGGCTTCCTTGTGGATAACGGTACGGGTCTGTTCCAGGGAGCCCAGCTCCAGCACCTTGTCTATATGGGTTGAGAGCTTCTTGGTCAGCTTGAGGATCCTGCCTGTATATTCCCTGTGGGCGTCCCCGAGTTTTTCATCCAAGATTTTGGCAGCAAGGCTGATCGAAAAGACCGGGGTGCGCAATTCATGGGTCAGGTTGTTGATAAATTCATTGGTGGTGGTAATTACCTTCCGTTGCCAGTAATAGGTACGCAAAACCCAGAGTACCACAGCGACGATACCGGCCAAAAACAACAGGCTCGGCAGGGTCAGTCCATTGAGCTGGGAGAGGAAATACCGGTTGAGGTTCTGGAATTCCAGCTGGAGGACCATGCGCTTGCCAAACCGATCCGGAAGGTATCCCTCAAGTTCCATGGGATAGGTATACTCCTGCCCCTCCTGAGGGCGTATGG
>JAWWDW010000355.1:0-3056 GCA_033719735.1 Robiginitalea sp.
AATACAGGGGTAAAGGGCCCCTGCCCACCCATCATCAAGTTACGCAACAAGCCCGCAAATGCCTTTCATCTTTAGGCAAAGTCATTCGAAAAGGCGGGTTCAACCGGAGTCAGGGAATCCTGTGTTTCAGTTCACCTAACAGGGCTTCAAGATCCTCGAATTGCGCTATTTCATCCCTGGACAGGAGGATTTGCCACTTCTCAGAAGCATGGATAAGCACTGCTGGAAGTTCCAGGCCAGGAAGCTGTTCCGCAATAAACGACCCTTGAAATTCATCCCGGTGATAGGCTGCAACAGGCCGGTCAATTGTTTTCAGAAAAGTGGACCATTCGGTTCTGGGGCCCGCTAATCCATGGGTCAACTGGCAGAGTTTACATGAATAGGTTTGCGGACTGATAACCTTGTGCAGGCTGTCCATTAAGGCGTTTTGCCAACCTGTATCCGCATTCCATACAATCACCAGTGCGCCTGCTGAATCCTTCTTTGTTACCATGGTCTTTATTTGGTTCGAGCTGGAATGTAGACCTTACACCCAACCCCCATATAATAGGTATACAAATGAACAAATCCTGCAGGGGAAAAGAATAACTTGATTCCCGGGAGGGAGGGGGCGCCCCCTTACGACACTCCGAACAGCCAAAACCCACTACATCCTGTTTTCAGGAACCCATAGAGGATGGGGTGAAGGCCCGGCTTACCTGATCACCCCCCGTTTTAACCTTTTCTTATCACCAGGTCGCGCGACTGGTTCGTAACTTGGAGCGTTTAAAAAAACACCTGGAATAGCTATGGAGCACGTACTACACAAGGCAGATACACGCGGCTACGCCAACCACGGATGGCTGGAGAGTTACCACAGTTTTAGTTTTGCGAGCTACTACAACCCGGAGCGGATGCAATTCGGCACCCTTCGGGTACTCAACGACGACCGCGTGGCACCGGGCATGGGGTTTGGCACCCACCCGCACCAAAACATGGAAATTATTTCAATTCCCCTGGAAGGAGACCTGGAACATAAGGACAGCATGGGCAATACGGCGGTCATCCGACAGGGGGATGTCCAGGTGATGAGTGCCGGGACCGGAGTGCAACACAGCGAATACAACAAGAACCGGGACCGGGAGGTGGCCTTCCTGCAGATCTGGGTACTTCCCGACCGGCCCAATGTCACCCCGCGCTACGACCAGATTACCCTGGACCCCGAAAGGCTTAAAAATACCTGGTTTACCCTACTGGGGCCCAGGGATAAGCACGATACCCTTTGGATTCACCAAAACGCCTGGTTTCACCTGGGGGACTTCGACGCCCAGAAAGACGTTTCCTATTCCATCAAAGAATCCGGGAATGGCCTTTATGTCTTTGTACTGGAAGGGAGCTTAAGCGTTGGGGACGTACGCCTTGGGAAACGAGATGCCATGGGGGTCTGGGACACCCCTGAAGTATCCTTCCGGATGGATCAAAAAAGTCGGTTGCTGTTACTGGAGGTACCGATGTCCAACTGATCAGACCTGCCTTTTAAAAAAATTATGAGGATTGTCATATCCCATCTCAATGGGAGGCACTAGATTTATGCTGCGATAATTCCCTGATCCATGAACAAAATATCCACGATCCTCGTTCCTTATGATTTTTCAAAAGCCGCCCAGGCGGGCTTTCGCTACGCTGTGGACTTTGCCGGGCAGCGGGCAGGATTCCACCTCCGCCTTTGTTTTATTATGGATGAGGGATCGGCCGAGGCACTGAAAACGGCATTTGAAGTTCTGACCAAAGGACTCAGCAAAGCCTTTCGGGCAAAGATTTCATGGACTACCCTCATTCCAGGTTCCGTTGAAGGCCTGCTCGAAAAAAGCAGGGAAGAACCCACCGACATGATCATCATGGGGACCTCCGGTTCCGGCGATCCTGGCGTGACTACAAAAACCTCCGAATTGGTCCTTTCCGCTCCATGCCCGGTCCTGGTGGTCCCCATGGAAACCCCGGAAGAATTCAGCCTCTCGCGCATAGCCCTGGTACTGGGGCCCAATGAAATCGACGACCCCAGCCTTTTGGGTACGCTCCTCGATGTTTCCAGGAAACACGGGGCCCAGGTGACGGTGCTGACCATAGAAAATGAGCCGGGGACCTACGGGTACTCTCCTGAAGAGGAACGCAATGAACACCTGTTGGAATACTACCTGGAGTCCTTTTATTCCCACCACGCGTATATCAAGAACGAAAATATGGTGGAGGGTATTTTTGACTACGTGGACAAACACGAAATCGACATGGTCGCCATCCTGCCGCGCAAACACTCCAAAGAGGGAACCCCTTCAGAGGGCCGGCTCACCCGGATTCTCACCCTTCAGACCAAAACGCCCCTGCTGGCAATTGAACACTGAGGCCAAAGCCGAAAAGGAACGGTTACCGACAGAATTTACACTTCAGTCCCCTCTATGCCGTACAGTACCCAATTAATACGTATTTTCGGCACCCAATAATCGAAATTGTATATGGACGTTTCCTCCAAATATGCCAGCTGGCACCATCCCTATAAGCCTGCCCGCGAGTTCAACACGCGGGTTGCCTATTTCAGTATGGAGTTCGGGATTACACAGGGTTTGAAGATTTATTCCGGTGGCCTCGGCTTCCTGGCCGGATCCCATATGCGGTCTGCCCATGACCTCAAACAAAATGCGATCGGCATCGGGATGCTATGGAAATACGGATACTACGACCAGGGAAGGGCTGAAGACCAAAGCATGCAGGTCCAGCGCATTGAGAAACAGTACAATTTCCTTGAAGACACGGGAATTGAGGTTCGCGTGACCATCAACGATAATCCGGATGTCCGCGTGCGGGCGTACGTGCTCAAGCCAGAGATTTTCGGGACTGTCCCGATCTATCTGCTGACCACGGATCTTCCCGAGAACGACTACCTCTCCAGGACGATCACAGACCAGTTGTACGACCCCAATGTAGAAACCCGGATTTCCCAAAACATCGTTTTGGGCATCGGGGGGGCCAAGGTAGTCCAGGCCCTGGGCGGCGCAGAGGTCTATCATCTCAATGAGGGCCAC
>JAWWDW010000356.1:0-3052 GCA_033719735.1 Robiginitalea sp.
CGGGTTTCCTCAAAATACCGGGGGTCTGCATTCAGCACGCCGGGTACGTCCTTCCAGATGGTCACGGATTCTGCGTTGAGGCAATAGGCGATAATGGCTGCAGTATAGTCAGATCCCTCCCGCCCCAGGGTGGTGGTAAAATTGTTGTCATCACTCCCGAGAAATCCCTGGGTAACAAAAAGCTCCGACCGACCTGAAAGCTCCGACACAGCCCGTTGCGTTTTTTCCCAGATTACCCGGACATCCCTGTAATTGGAATCCGTTTTGATGTAGTTCCGGATATCGAGCCAGGTATTCGTAATGCCGAAATCGTTCAGGTAGGCACTCACTATCACCGTGGAGAGCAGTTCCCCATAGCCAACCACCTGGTCATAGACAAAATTGTACTTGGGGGACTTGTTCCAGGCCAGAAACCCCCGGACCTCCTCGAAAAGGGACCGAACACTTTCATAGACCGGATGGCCCTCGGCCGGGAAAAGCTCCCGAAGGATCCCAAAATGGTAGGTCTGCACCGCCTCCAGGGCTGCGGACACAGACGCCTTATCTGTAAAATAGGCGTCCACCACGGCTTCCATGGCGTTGGTGGTTTTACCCATGGCGGAGACGATCAAAAATGTCTTTTCAGTTCCCGTCTCCTCCAGTACACGCACCAGGTTCCGGACGCCCTCCGCGTCCTTTACCGAGGCCCCTCCAAACTTAAATATTCTCATAGCGTTCCAAATAGGTTTCCATCCCCCGTGCATCCAGTTGTACCACATCCCAGTCCCGGAGTACCCTGGCGCCCCTGGCCTCGTAAAAATCGATGGCCGGATCATTCCAGTCCAGGACCTCCCAGCTGACCCTGCGGGCACCTGCCTCCCGGGCATGGCGGATTACCCGGGTAAGGAGGGCACCCCCAATTCCCCGACCACGTGCGGACTCCGTGACGATCAGGTCTTCCAGGTGGATTACCAGTCCTTTCCAGGTGGAATAACGGGGATAACAAAGGGCCATCCCCAGGACCTTCCCGCCCTCTTCAGCTACAAAACAACGGAAGCTGGGTTGCCCGCCAAAGCCATCCCGCAACAAGTCATCCCGGGTCAGCTCCACGGCATCCGGTTCCCTTTCAAAAACCGCCAGTTCATGGATCAGTTCCAGTACCTGGCCCATATCTTCCGGCACAGCCGGTCGTATTTCGAATCCCTCCATATTGTTACAAATAAAACAATTAGTTATAAAGTCAGAAAATCCTTTCGCAACGAAATCGATTTAGTTTCACAAATTAAACGATATTTGTGGGTATCAATACGCAACCCGTACCGATGCAGCGAAAAACCAAGACCCTGGGCGAATTTATCATCGAGAACCAGGCAGAATTCAAGTATTCTTCAGGAGAACTTTCAAAACTCATCAATGCCATCCGGCTGGCTGCAAAAGTAGTGAACCACGAGGTCAACAAAGCAGGACTCGTGGACATCCTGGGAGCGGCAGGGGACACGAATGTTCAGGGGGAAAACCAGCAAAAACTGGATGTTCTGGCAAACGAAAAGTTCATCCAGACCCTTAAAAACCGGGAGATCGTCTGTGGGATCGCCTCGGAAGAAGAGGATGACTTCATCAGCATCAACAGCCAGGACAACCAGCACCAGAACAAGTATGTGGTGCTCATTGACCCGCTCGACGGGTCGTCCAACATCGATGTAAATGTTTCGGTCGGGACCATTTTTTCCATTTACCGCCGGGTCACCCCCATCGGGAGCCCGGTGACCCTGGAGGATTTTTTACAGCCCGGGGTTCGGCAGGTGGCCGCCGGATATATTATCTACGGGACCTCAACCATGCTCGTTTACACGACCGGGCACGGGGTCAATGGCTTCACCCTCAACCCTGCCATTGGCACGTTCTACCTCTCCCACCCGGACATGAAATTCCCGGAGACCGGGAAAATCTACTCCATCAATGAGGGAAATTACATCCACTTCCCCCAGGGGGTCAAAGACTATATCAAGTACTGCCAGATGGAGGAAGGCGACCGGCCCTATACCTCCCGCTATATCGGATCCCTGGTTTCTGATTTCCACCGCAACATGATCAAGGGCGGGATCTACATCTACCCAAAGAGCAGTGTGAATTCCAATGGAAAGCTCCGGCTGCTTTACGAATGCAATCCCATGGCATTCCTGGCCGAACAGGCCGCCGGCAAGGCCTCGGATGGTTTCGGGAGGATCCTGGAGATCCAGCCCACCGAACTGCACCAGCGCGTGCCGTTTTTCTGCGGGAGCCCTAAAATGGTCGAAGAGGCAGAGTCGTTTATGGCCAAATACGCCTGATCAGTTTTCCATCAGATACATATAGTCCTGAAGATCGATCTGACCGGAAAAGATCTTGACGGATTTTTCAACGACTTTCTTGGCCACAGCGGGAGAAAACCCGAGGGCGATGGCATAGGTTTCCACCATGTGTAACTGCGCCTTATGCATGTCGAAATCCGACACAATGACGCGGAAGAAATCATACAGGCGTTCCATTCGTTCCTCGTGGGTCAGGGGAGATTCAATCGGATACTTATTCTCCTCCCGCATCACTTCTTTGTATTCCGCTTCAGTGATCCCGAGTTTCCCGGCAAAGTAGTCCAGGAGCTCCTTTTCCTCTTTGGTGATAATGCCATCCAGGTTGGCCAGCGTAGCCAGGGCTGCAAAATGTGCCAGGTTACTGCGCCCTTCTCCATGTTTGTATAAATCGATAATCGGCATGAGCGTATTTTAGGCTGTAAATATACCTTTTTTAGCGGCCGAATCCAGCTGAAAAGATGCTTTTCTTACACGTCCCCGCCCCCTGAAACCACCGCTCCCTTCCACCCAAAGTAGGAGAATATTCCGTATCTTCTGCCCGCTATGAAAAGGCCCTTACTAGAATTCACGGATAAGGGGATCTACTGCGCCCGGGCAGATGTCTATCTGGATCCCTGGAAACCCGTTAAAAAAGCGCTTATCTCGCACGGACATTCCGATCACAGCCGGTGGGGTCACGGCCAGTACATCACCCATAAGAGAAACGTCCCCATCATCCGGCA
>JAWWDW010000357.1:0-3049 GCA_033719735.1 Robiginitalea sp.
GCAGTTCTGTTTTAACCTCCACGATCAGCGGACTATTTTCAGTGCAGGGGATCCCCCGAAACCCGCCACGCTCTCCTTTCTGGCGCCCGCAGCAGATGAGACAAAAGCGTTTACCGGGAATCGGATAGTGGCAGCCCGTCTCATTGCCGAACTGTCCCGTCCCCTGAGACAGGAGATCGGTATCGGAAGGTATGATGATACCTTCAACCCCGATTGTGTGGGGGATTCCTTTCAATCCGCCGGAACCCCTACCTTACTGTTTGAAGCCGGCCATTATCCCGGGGATTACCAGCGGGAAGAGACCCGGTACTACGTATACCGGGCCCTGCAAAATGCCCTGAAAGCGATTCGGTCCGGGACCTATAAAAAGGTGCCGGTCGCGGAGTACCTGGAAATTCCCGAAAACAGGTCACGGTTCCTGGATATTGTGATCCGCAATGCCCATCACCTGAACCAAAAGTATCCCAGGGGAACCGGGGTCGGCCTGCAATATACGGAGGTGCTTGAGCAGGGGCGGATCCATTTTCGTCCGAGTATCGCCAGGGAGGGTGACCTGATGGAGTATCACGGGCATGCCAGTTGGGACGCTGCCCGGCCGGAGCACCTGCGTCAGTTGGAGGCCTCTGTGGAACTTATGCGGCTTATTTCTACTCATTCTTCCTGATTTGTTGCACATAATGCAAAAAATCAAGCCGTTTGTTACACAATATTTCTTAATAATGTATTTTAGCTAAAAAATTAATCAGAATGGCCAAAGTGAAACTGGATGAAATAGATCACCAGATCCTCGATATGCTAATCGACAATACCCGTACCCCCTTTACGGATATTGCAAAGAAATTACTGATCTCTGCGGGTACCGTTCACGTCCGGGTCCGAAAAATGGAAGAGGCCGGAATCATTAAGGGGAGCTCCCTTACCCTGGACTATGTGAAGCTGGGGTATTCTTTTATCGCCTATGTCGGCATCTTTCTGGAGAAGACCCATCAGACAAAATTCGTTTTGGAGCGTCTGACGGAGATCCCCTATGTCACTGTTGCGCACATCACCACGGGCAAGTTCAATATTTTCTGCAAGATACGGGCCCAGGATACTACCCATGCCAAAAACATCATTTTCCAGATTGATGATATTGAGGGCATCAGCCGGACGGAGACCATGATCTCGCTGGAAGAGAGCATCAATGATAAAAAGCGGCTGATGCATACCATATTTAACGAATTATAAGCACTACCATAACTTCATGAAGCTTTCGGAACTAAGAGAGGGCGATTGCCCGGCCTATTACCAGCCGTACCTGCAGACCCTGGGGGAGGCCTCCCTGCTGGAGTTACTCGAACGGCAAATGGGGAATTTCCCTGAGTTTATCAACAGCATTCCGGAAGAGCTTTGGAACTACCGCTACGCCCCCGACAAGTGGACCGTCGCTGAGGTTTTGCTCCATGTGCTGGATACCGAGCGGGTTTTCCAGTACCGGGCGCTGCGCTTTGGAAGAAAGGACTTCACCCCCCTGCCGGGGTTCGAACAGGACGATTATGTTCCCATGAGCCAGGCGGCAGAACGCACCAAAGCCTCTGTGATAAGGGAATATGAAGTCATACGGGAATCCTCATTGATTTTATTCAGCCACCTGCCCGGGGAGCGGTTGTTCTGGAAGGGGACTGCCAGTGGGAACCCCATGAGTGTGGGCGCTATGGGATTTATCATTTGTGGCCATCAGAAACACCACAGGAACATCCTCAGGGCGCGGTACCTGGGGCGTTGAATTACTCTTCCAGGCTTAATTCTCCCTCCAGGGAACCGTCGTATTCCTTTTCGATCTCATTAAAAGTAAACCCGTTTGATTCCTCAAGGGAAAACAACAGGCTGGAAAGGCGCTTGCTGATCTTTACCAGGTAGAGCGCTTCCGGCGTCTGAAGTTCTACGGCTTCCACCCATTCCCCTCCGGGGGCCTTGAATGAAATCAGATCCTCATCCCCATATCCATTCGGGAATTTCTCAAGCAGGCTGGCCGCCAGGGCCGGGGTTAGCTTCTTGTGGTCGATGATGATTCTTCTCATGGCGTGTGGTCTGGTTGATTCTGCTATACCGAATCTAAGGAATAAACCCTACCGCACTATAAAAGAGTTGTGAAGGTGTAAATTTCTGTAGGCCAATGCCCTATTCCATGTAGTAATCGAATGCGGAATGCAACTGATCCGATGAAACCTCCCGGTTGATGCAGGCCTTGCCGATATCTTCCAGCAGTGAAAACAGGATCTTTCCCCGGGCATTTTTCTTGTCGTACCGAAGCAGTCTGAGGATCGATTCCCGATCGGCCTCACCAATGCGGGCCCTGGGAAAAAACCGAAGGAGGACTTCTTTGATTTCATCACAGGCGCTCATGGACAAGCCGCATGCATCCACCGACAGATGCGCTTCGAGGATCATTCCCATGGCAATGGCTTCCCCATGCAACAGGGCTTCCCCTGAACTGCCATCCAGGAAATAGGACTCCAGGGCGTGGCCGAGCGTATGCCCATAATTCAGGATTTTCCTGCGCCCACCTTCATTCGGATCCGCGGTAACCACCTCATTTTTTATCAGGACACTCGTGTAGATCCATCGCTCCAGGCCTTCGAGTTCCCGCAGGTCTTTCAGTTGATCCCAGTATGCCCGGTCTGCGATAAGCCCGTGTTTGAGCATTTCAGCAAAACCGCTTCTGAGCTGGCGCCCTTCCAATGTGGAAAGGTATTCCGGCCGGATAAGGACCAGGTCTGGGTTCCGGATCACCCCGATCTGGTTTTTCAGGGTGCCCAGGTCCACTCCTGTTTTTCCCCCTACGGAGGCATCCACCATGGAAAGCAGCGTAGTGGGGATGTTTACAAAGGCAATGCGTAGCGGCTCGTTGGCCTGAGCTGGTACAGCGAAAGCCATTGAGAACAACAGTGTCAGTACAACAATTGCTCTTGTCATCTACCACTACCCTACACGTTAACGCCCTATATCATACCGAGGCTAAACTGGAAGCTCTGCAGCTCATCCCCGTCTTTGTCATTAAGCGGGAAGC
>JAWWDW010000358.1:0-3037 GCA_033719735.1 Robiginitalea sp.
CGGTTTGCTCCGGTCTGCGCAGGACCCCGTGTCTGAATACATATGGGACGGTACGTTCCAGGGAGCGCATAATTCGAAGATCCGCTGGTCTCATCTGTTGCAACAAAACTCCGACTGGTCCGGGAACCTCTGGGGACTTGAGGATTGGGCAGACCGGCCACCCAGGGAAGGAGGCCTCGACCAGTGGAAAAACAGGGATTTGAGAGAACCCGGGACGGTCATGGAGTACAACGATGTCCGTGTCAACGTGCTGGCCTATTCGCTCACCCACCTATGGAGGGAACCCCTGCCTGCCGTACTTAAAAGAAAAATAATGGATCCGATCGGGGCGTCAAGCACCTGGAGGTGGTTTGGCTACGACCACGCATGGACGGTGATTGACGGCTATCGCATGCAATCGGTGACGGGGGGAGGCCATTCCGGGGGCGGGATATTCATCAGCGCAGAGGATATGGCGCGTTTCGGCCTGCTTTTTCTCAATAAGGGCAACTGGGATGGGAAGCAACTACTGAGCGAGGACTGGATCCGCGATGCGACCACCCCTTCCCAACCCAACCCGAACTACGGATATATGTGGTGGCTCAACCAGCCCGGGGACCGCCAGTGGGAAGGTGTCCCTGAATCGGTTTACTACGCTGCCGGATTCGGGGGGAATTTTATCGTGGTGGCCCCTGAAGAAGGCCTGGTTATGGTATTGCGGTGGTTGGAGCCCTCTGAGATCGGGGAATTCGTCCGGAAAGTATATCAGGCGCTCCCTTAGAGACGGCAGAGGATTTCACCGGCCTGCTCCAGGGTCTCCCGGGTCTTGGCAAAGCAAAAACGCAGTTGCCGGTTGTCTTCGCGCTGCAGGTTGAAAACCGAGATGGGAATGCTGGCAACCCCGTATTCCCGGGTCAGACGTTCGGCAAAAAGTACATCCCCTTCTTTACTGATACCGGAATAATCCAGCAGTTGAAAATAGGTGCCTTCCGCCGGGGTATACCTGAACCGGGAGTCCTTTATATACTCCAGGAACAGGTCCCGCTTTTTCTGGAAAAAGGGTCCCAGATTTTCATAACGAGCGGGGTCTTCGAGATATTCTTTCAGGGCGCGCTGGGCGGGGTGGTTTACCGAAAACACTACAAACTCGTGGAGTTTGCGGAACTCTGCCATCAGGGGGGCAGGCGCCAGGCAGTAACCCATCTTCCAGCCGGTAATATGGAAGGTCTTCCCAAAGGAGGCACAGATAAAGGAACGTTCTTTCAGACCGGGGTATTTGCAGACACTCTCGTGTGTGTGGCCGTCAAAGACCAGATGTTCGTATACCTCGTCACTGAGTACGAGTGTATTGGTCGGGCGGAGCAGGGCTTCCAGTTTTTGTAGGTCTGCTTCCTTGAGGATGGTCCCGCTGGGGTTGTGGGGCGTGTTTATGATGACCATCCTGGTTTTTGGGGTTAGTGCCTTTGCAAAGGCCTCCCAGTCTATTTTGAAATCGGGCCCCTTTAGTTGCAAAAGGACCGGGATCCCTCCGTGAGCTTTTACGGTAGGCTCATAACAGTCGTAGGCCGGTTTGAAGATGATGACTTCATCTCCCGGGTACACAGTGCTGGCTATGGCGGCGTAGATTGCCTGGGTGGCACCGGCCGTAAGGGTGACTTCCGTTTCCGGGTGGTAGGTGGCCCCATAAAGCCGGGAAGTTTTTTGGACAATGGCCTCCCTCAGGGAAAAGATCCCCCCCATGGGGGCATACTGGTTATGGCTTCCCTCGAGGGCTTCCTGCATCAGTCGGATCAGCTCCGGGTCTACCCCAAAATCCGGGAATCCCTGGGACAGGTTGATGGCGCCGGTTTCCACGGCCATCCGGCTCATCTTGCTAAAGATGGAGGTTTCGAGATCGGGGAGTTTGGAAGTGAGTTTCGGGATCATGTCCGGGCAGTTTTTTTAAAAATAAAAAATCCCGGTCGCCTGAGCGCCGGGATCTTGCAGATTCTCAGGAAGGCTTATCCTTTGGTGGTGGCCATCAGGTATTCCCGGTTCATCCGGGCGATGTTTTCAAGGGAAATCCCTTTCGGGCACTCCACTTCACAGGCTCCGGTATTGGTACAGTTCCCGAACCCTTCCAGGTCCATTTGCCGCACCATGTTCTGTACGCGTTCGGTGGCCTCCACACGACCCTGGGGCAGCAGGGCAAACTGGGAAACTTTGGCCGAGGTAAACAGCATGGCACTGGCGTTTTTACAAGCCGCCACACAGGCCCCGCACCCGATACAGGTTGCTGCGTTAAAGGATTCGTCTGCCTTTTCTTTTTCAACGGGGATGGCATTGGCGTCCACAGTGTGTCCCGAGGTATTCACGGAAATGTATCCCCCGGCCTGCTGGATCCTGTCAAAGGCCGTCCGGTCTACCATAAGGTCTTTGATCACGGGAAATGCCGTGGCCCGGAAGGGCTCGATAACAATCGTATCCCCGTCGTTGAAGCGCCGCATATGGAGCTGGCATGTGGTGATCAGCCGGTCGGGTCCATGGGGCTCCCCATTGATCATAAGGGAACAGCTACCACAGATGCCTTCCCTGCAGTCGTGGTCAAAAACCACGGGCTCTTCGCCTTTTTTAATGAGGTCCTGATTGAGGACATCCAACATTTCCAAAAAGGACATATCGCCCTCAATGCCGCTGATGGGATAATCCACCAGCTTGCCTTTGGAGTTACTGTCCTTCTGGCGCCATATCTTTAAGAGTAGTTTCATAGCTTTTATTTTTCAGGCCGGCTCTCAGGGCTCCTCACAGGAAGCCCCTGCAGCAGGCCTCTCTATTTATAACTTCTCGTTTTTAGTTCTACATTTTCAAATACCAGGTCTTCCTTGTGGAGGACGGCATCTTTGGGCTCGCCCTTGTATTCCCAGGCTGAGACAAAGCTGAAGTTTTTATCATCCCGCAAGGCCTCCCCTTCCTCGGTTTGATATTCCTCCCGGAAGTGTCCTCCGCAGGATTCGTTCCGCTCCAGGGCATCCTTGGCAAACAATTCCCCAAGTTCGAGGAAATCCGCCACGCGCCCGGC
>JAWWDW010000359.1:0-3028 GCA_033719735.1 Robiginitalea sp.
CCGGGTACCGCACCGTGTCCTCCTTCGGGGTGGCAACACAGACTACCCACCTGTATTATAAAAACCCAGAGGAAGCCATCACTTTTTATGAAAAGATCCTGGGCCTTCCCAGGGAAGGGGAAAATCGTTTCCGGATCGGGGTCGATGCCCTGATCGAGATCCATGCTTTTGATACACACCACCCGCCCGGGCAACCTAAAAGCACGGCCATCGCCCTGTTGACCGACGTGCTGCCACAGTGGTACGCCCATATCCAATCCAAAAACATCCCTGTAAAATATACGTACAAACCGAGGGAAGGCGGCCCCCATGACGGCTTTGTGGCTTTGGACCCCGGCGGATACCTGCTGGAGTTCGAAGAATTCAAACAGCATCCGGAAAACGAACGCCTGATGGCAGTGCTGTCGGAGGCCCCGAGGGTTATGACAAACACAGAAAACCTGTATTTCTTCGGTTCCATCACCTGGACCTACCACAAAGACCTGCTCCTCATGCAACAGTACTACGAAGAGGTCCTGGGTTATCCGCTGGTGGCCGACCAGGGCTGGACCAAAATATACCAAACCTCGCCCACCGGGTTTGTTGGCCTGGTAGACGAGCGACGCGGGATGGAAGACTATGCGGACGAGAAGGCCGTGGAACTCGAATGGGGAGTAAGGGACCTTCAGGGGCTTGCGGACCATGCCCCTTCCTGGAGCACCTATGAGCCTACCACTGGGGACCTGACCGGGCCCGAGGGGTACCGGTATCGCCTATCCCAGGCAGAAACGGATCAATAATTTTCCGGGAATCCCGTATCTTAAGGCAAAACAGTATGTCCTACCGATTCACCACAGTACTTTTTACGGCATTCCTGGCCTGGGGATGCCAGTCCGACCCGGGAATCCCGGATGCACAAATCCCCTTTGACCGCGCGCAATGGGGAATGAAAGAAGGATCGTCCTATAGGTACCGGGACCAGATGATGGATGCGGTGCTCTACGGCGATACCCTCCGCGGTCTGAAGAGGGACGGGCTTTTGGAAATACTGGGAGCGCCCGACCGGGAACAGGAAGGGCACCTGTACTACACCGTATCGGAAAACCGCCTCGGATTCTGGACACTCAACCAAAAATCCATTGTAATCAAACTCAAAGCAGACGATTCCGTGGAATGGATCAAACTGCATGAATAGCCATGGAAAACACACTCTTTAAAAAGCTGAATTACAAAACCCAGGATAGCATCCTGGCCCTGAATCATCCGGATTCCTTCGAAGCTGAACTCGGGGCCATGGAAAAACATGCCACCGTACACCGAAACCTGCAGGAGGCTGGTCAGGTGCTGGATTTTGTCATTGCCTTCGGGAAAACCCTTGAGGAAGTCAACGAACTCACCAGCAGCATTGGCCCCAGGCTGGGCGAGGATGCCGTGTTTTGGTTTTGCTACCCAAAACAATCCTCCAGAAAATACACCTGCGAATTCAACCGCGATACCGGATGGGCTATTATGGCCAAATTCGAGTTGGAACCCGTCCGGCAGGTGGCCATCGATGCTGACTGGAGTGCGCTCCGATTCCGGCATGTGGACAAGATCAAAAGCCTTACCCGGCGTGAAAGCATGGCCCTGAGCCAGAAAGCGAAAAAGCGCACCCAAAATAAAACAACCTGAATCCCGGGTTTCCCTTTTAAAACACCACCTTATGTCCGTAGTGTTTCCATTCGCCAAAATACCCTGCGTTACAGTACCCCTTGCCTGCATGCTGATTTTCCTGAACGCCTCCCCTGGTTTCGGGCAGGGGGAACAGGAACAGGTCAGGCAGCTCAGGGACGCCTCCAACCGGGCCATGAAGGCTTACGACCACAAAAAGGTCCTGTCCTTCCTTACCGAAGATGTCCTTACCACTACCGGAAACGGGACACTCCTCACCGGCCGGGCAGCACTGGCAGAATACATTGAAAAGAATAGCGGAAGCAATATGTACTTTGTACGTATCCCGGACCAAATCCAGACGGGTCCTTCAAGGGCCTGGGAACAGGGTACCTGGAAAGGCTATGACCCGGAACAGGGTCCGGAGCCGGTTGTGGGAGGCAACTACGCAGCCATGTGGGTAAAACAAAGGGAAACCTGGCGGATCAAATCCCAGTTGTTTGTCACCCTGGAATGAACATCCGGAAGTGCTTTTCACCCATGCGGCCTTGGGAATTTCGTGGAGAGTGGCTACATTTAAGAAGACTTCAAATAACCAACACGCCACCCATGAAAACCATTTTCACCTTCCTGCTTGGTATCGGTATCGCAGGCATTTACGCCCCAGTTCAGGCGCAGCAAAAACCTATAAATGAATCTTTTTACGAAGGCCTGGAATGGCGCAACATAGGTCCCAACCGTGGCGGACGCTCCCTGGGCTGTGCCGGAAGCCCCAGCCGTCCCAACGAATACTACTTTGGGGCCACCGGGGGTGGTCTGTGGAAGACCACAGACGGAGGCAATGAATGGAAACCCGTCACAGACGGACAGGTGACCAGTTCTTCCGTGGGGGCCGTGGCGGTGGCAGAGACCAATCCGGACATCGTCTATATCGGGATGGGAGAAGTGCAGCTGCGCGGGAGCATTACCCAGGGGGACGGGGTCTACAAAAGCACAAATGCCGGGAAAACCTGGGAACACCTGGGCCTGGAGGAGACCCAGGCTGTGGCGCGCATCCGCATCCACCCTGCCAACCCGGATGTTGTCTATGTGGCGGCACTGGGCCATCCGTATGGGGAGAATGAGGAGCGGGGGGTATTCCGGACCAAGGACGGGGGCACCACCTGGGAAAAAGTCCTGTACGTGAGCCCGAAAGCCGGGGCCGTGGACCTGATCATCGACCGGAACAATCCTGAGGTCTTATACGCCAGTACCTGGGAGGTCTATCGCAAGGCCTGGAAGATGTGGGGCGGAGGCGGCGATTCCAAACTCTGGAAATCCACGGACGGGGGCGATACCTGGACGGATCTGACCGCAAATCCCGGGATGCCGGCAGGGCCCATCGGGAAGATCGGGGTCA
>JAWWDW010000360.1:0-3021 GCA_033719735.1 Robiginitalea sp.
AAGATTTCAGAAATGGCTGTGGGGGCCGGATGGGGGGGAAGGTACCCATGGGTTACCGAAAGGGATGCCAGCATGGGGATTCCCACATAGAGCAGGGGGAGGCGGGTGGAAGCGGCTACCGTAAAGACCAGGGGGACCAGGATCACAAACCCCACGGTATAGAACATTGGGATTCCCACGATAAATCCGGTCAGGACCACGGCCCACTGAACATTTTTGGTGCCGAAGCGCCTGACCAGCACGGAGGTGATCCGTTGGGCAGCCCCGCTATCGGCCACCAGCTTTCCGAGCATGGCCCCCAACCCTAGGATGATCAGCAGGAACCCGAGGGTATTCCCTATCCCGTTTTCAATGGCAGATACCAGGGTTTCCAGTTCCATCCCCCCGGCCAGACCCACCCCCAGGGAGACGATGATAAAGGCAATAAAGGCATTCAGTTTAAAACGGGCGATCAGCAGAAACAGCAAGAGAATCCCCCCGGTTACGATCAAAAGCGGCATAGTCAGTCAGATGGTTGTGCCCTAAAGATACATTTTTCAGTTTTCCCGTCCTGCCGGGGAAGCCTTCCGGGGCGGCTGCGGGTATCATAATAATTAGTACATTCAGGAACGGATAACGTTTTGCCGCGGGCAGCATGGATGACCTAAGTCCAAAACTCAAGAAGTTCGGAACATTTGGCGGGGTTTTCACACCAACCTTACTGACCATCCTCGGGGTGATCATGTACCTCCGGTTGGGTTGGATGGTCGGAAACGCGGGCCTGCTGGGAGCCTGGCTGATCATTGTGATTTGTTTCCTGATCACGGTGTGCACGGCACTTTCCATGTCTTCGATTACCACCAACATCCGTATCGGGGCCGGGGGCGCCTATGCGATCGTCTCCCAGGCCCTGGGCCTGGAGGTGGGCGGGAGCCTGGGTATTCCCCGTTACGTCTCCCAGGGCCTGGCCGTAACCATGTATATTTTCGGATTCCGGGAAGGCTGGATGCTCATTTTTCCCGACCACCATGCCTTTTTGGTGGATATCGTCGTCTTTGCCCTCCTCTTTACCATTGCCTATATCAGTGCGGACCTGGCCATCAAAACACAGTTTTTTATCATGGGGGTCATAGCCCTTTCACTGATTTCCGTTATCGTGGCGGCTTACAACGGTTCCATGCAAATCCCTGCCGGGGATGCCCTTCGCTGGGGCACCTTCCGGGGATCCCCGGAAAACGATTTCAGCGGGGGTGATTTTTGGATGGTCTTTGCCGTATTCTTTCCGGCTGCAACAGGGATCATGGCTGGTGCCAATATGTCCGGGGAACTGAAAAACCCAAAAAGGAGCATTCCCATCGGGACCCTCTGGGCCATCGGGGTCAGTTTTGTCATCTATATGTTGCTGGCGTTCTGGCTGGCGCGCAGTGCCACAGAAGCCGAACTGGTTTCAAATTATTACATCATGGTCGACAAGGCCTGGTTCGGCCCGCTTATCATCGCAGGGCTTCTGGGGGCCACGTTTTCCTCTGCCCTGGCCTCCATCGTCGGTTCCTCCCGCATCCTTTTCGCCATGGGCGAGCATCGCGTCCTGCCAAATTCGTCGTATCTGTGTGGCAAAAGCGCCAACGGACAGCCACGAAATGCCATGCTGATCACTGGGGTCCTGATCTTTCTGACCCTGTTGCTCCGCAACCTGAATGCTGTGGCCCCTTTGGTGACCCTTTTCTTTCTGATCACCTATGCCATGATCAACATTGTGGTCATCATCGAACAAAACCTGGGCCTTATCAGTTACCGCCCCCTGTTTAAGATCCATAAATGGGTCCCGTGGCTGGGGCTGGTTTCCTCGGTCTTTGCCATGTTTATCATCAACCCGACCATCAGCCTGCTCTCCCTGATGATCGTGCTGGCCGTTTACTGGTACCTCTCCCGCCAGAACCTGGAAACGCCTTTTGAAGATGTGCGTTCGGGATTGTTCGTTTCCTTCGCCGAATGGGCTGCAAAACACACCTGGGGAATGAAGAAGATGCAGCAGCGGGCCTGGAAGGCCAACCTGATGGTCCCCGTCAGGGATGTCAATGACCTTAAGGGCAGTTTCGAATTCCTGCGAAATATCGCCAAACCAAAGGGTTCCATCAAGCTGTTGGGCATCGAGCCTTATTCGCAGCAGAACAACCTGGCCGGTACCCTGGAGGGCTTCTCGGAAGCCTTTCGCGAAAAAGGGGTTTTCTCGTCCTCCACCGTCATCCATGCTGAAGATTTTGCCCGGGGGATCAACTATGGCAATCAGGCCCTCCAGGGGGCATTTTTCAAACCCAACATCGTTTTTCTCCTCATGAAGGACCGGGAGAGTTATGAAACCGAATTGCGCCCGGTCATGAAGGAATCCATACGCCTTGAAATCGGCCTTCTGCTGTATGCACCGCATCCCACGGCCCTGCTGGGCCAGCGGAACACCATCAATGTCTGGGTGAGTGACCGGCAGGGGAACTGGGACCTCAGCTGGGACATTGGCGACCTGGATCTGGCGATCCTGATCGCCTATAAATTAAAGCTCAACTGGGGGGCACGGATTCGCCTGATCACCGTGGTCGGAAACCAGGAGGCGGAAGAAAAGGCCTGGAATTTCCTCAATACCCTGATTCAACTGGCGCGGTTGCCCAAGACCCTTATTGAGGTCTACACAGGCGATTTTCGCGAGCTGGTTCAGAAAGCACCCCCTGCCGACCTGAATATCTTTGGGTTGGATCCGGACCTTCCCTATGACTTCATTGTTGAAATGTCTGAGAAGACTGTGAGTTCCTGCGTGTTTGTCAAGGACTCAGGGCATGAGAGTATTCTGGCGTAGGAGCAGTTCCAGACACCTTAGAGCTCCAATGGCATTCTTTCAGAGGAGGGCCTTTTGGGCTTTAACCCAAAGAAAGGATGGAGCCCCTTTAAGGGGAGTATAACAAACTGATAGAGCAAAAGGCAACTTCCAAACGTACCTACGGTGAGAATGCCTGCTTTGCTCCAGAACCCCCAGTCCAGTTCCCTTATATA
>JAWWDW010000361.1:0-3017 GCA_033719735.1 Robiginitalea sp.
ATGGACAGTTTCCTGGTCCTGAGGGGGATCAAGACCCTCCACGTGCGCATGCAGCGGCACTGTGAGAACGGACAGCAGGTCGCTGAGTTCCTCAGGGCGCATCCCGCTGTGGAAAAAGTGTACTGGCCGGGGTTTGAGGACCACCCGAACCACGATATCGCCAAAGCACAGATGGACGGCTTTGGCGGCATGATTTCCTTCGTCCCCCTGGGGGCGAACTACAAGGATGCCGTAAAAATTGTGGAAGCCCTGAAGGTCTTTACCCTCGCCGAATCCCTGGGAGGGGTTGAAAGCCTCGCAGGTCATCCGGCCAGCATGACGCATGCCAGTATCCCGAAGGACGAACGCGAAAAAAGCGGGGTTACCGATGCCCTCATTCGATTGAGTGTCGGGATAGAGGACGCCCGGGACCTGATCGGGGACCTTGAGCAGGCGCTGGGGACCCTGCGCGGTTGATGTAAAATATTTTTGTCAAATATTTAAAAAAAGGTGGGTTGAATTATGGGAAAGACATAATTTTGCCCTTAAATTTTTAAGTCGACAATTCTATACCAATTTCACTATGGCTGATATGCATGCAACAATCGAGGCCTTTATGGACGAAGTAAGGGCCCGTAACGGACACGAGCCCGAATTCCTCCAGGCGGTTCAGGAGGTGGCGGAGACCACCATCCCCTACATCGCCCAAAACGACATTTACTACGGCAAGAATATTTTGCTTCGCATGGTGGAGCCGGAACGCCTGATCTCTTTTCGGGTTGCGTGGGTGGACGACAAGGGCGAGATCCATGTGAACCGGGGCTACCGGGTGCAGATGAATTCGGCCATAGGCCCCTATAAAGGCGGGCTTCGCTTTCACCCTTCCGTCAACGCAAGCATCCTGAAATTCCTCGCTTTTGAACAGGTCTTTAAGAACAGCCTTACGACCCTACCCATGGGCGGGGGAAAAGGGGGTTCGGATTTTGACCCCAAGGGAAAATCCGACGATGAGGTCATGCGTTTTTGCCATGCGTTTATGACGGAACTCTGCCGCCATGTAGGTCCCAACACGGATGTGCCGGCCGGGGATATCGGGGTGGGTTCCCGTGAGATCGGGTTCCTCTTTGGAATGTACAAGAAGATACGAAACGAATTTACCGGGGTACTGACCGGGAAAGGCCTCTCCTGGGGAGGTTCCAAAATACGACCAGAAGCCACCGGATACGGGACGGTTTATTTCGCTGAAAACATGCTGAAAACCAGGGATGAATCCGTGGAGGGTAAGGATGTGGTCATCTCCGGGTCTGGAAACGTGGCCCAGTTCGCTGCGGAAAAAGTACTGCAGCTCGGCGGGAAGGTCCTTACACTTTCGGATTCCGGAGGTTATATCCATGACGAGGATGGCATCGATGCCGAAAAGCTCGCCTGGGTGATGGACCTGAAGAACAACCGGCGGGGTCGGATATCGGAGTACGTGGAAAAATACCCGAAGGCCACCTACCACAAAGGTGAAACCCCCTGGGGTGTTCCCTGCCAGATCGCATTGCCCTGTGCCACACAAAATGAGCTGGATGGGGAGGATGCCAAGGCCTTAATTAAAAACGGCTGTACTTGTGTAGCCGAGGGGGCCAACATGCCCTCAACCCCTGAAGCCATCCACGCGTTCCAGGATTCCAAGGTGCTGTTTGCCCCGGGGAAGGCCTCCAATGCCGGAGGGGTAGCCACTTCCGGACTGGAGATGTCCCAGAATTCCCTGAGGATCAGCTGGACGCGGGAAGAGGTGGACCAGCGCCTCCGTTCCATCATGTCTGACATCCACAATTCCTGTGTGGAATACGGCATGGAAGCGGACGGGACCTGTAATTATGTAAAGGGTGCCAACATTGCCGGCTTCGTAAAATTCGCCGACTCCATGCTGGCCCAGGGGGTCATTTAATCCCTGTTGTCTGTTATACAAGTCCCCTGCAGCCCTGAGTTGCCGGGGATTTTTTATTGGGCCTATCTTTGGGGCCTGACAGGACCGATGCGTATCCGAACAAAAGCCATAGTACTTTCTACCCTAAAATACGGGGACAGCAGCCTGATTGCAAGAGCCTTCACCTCTGAGGCCGGGTTGCAATCCTTCATGCTCAAGGGCATCCTCAGAAGCCGGAAGGGAAAATTGAAACCGGCCTTCTTCCAGCCGCTTACCCAGCTGGAACTCATAGCCCGGACGAATCCCTCCGGGAAATTGGGGTACATACAGGAGGCCTTGCTGAGCTATCCGTATACCACCGTGCATTCCGATATCCGGAAGAGCACCATTGCCCTGTTCCTCTCTGAAACCCTCGGGCAATGTATCCGGGAAGAAAATCCGGACCCTTCCCTTTTCGAATTTCTGGAAGCCTCCTTCCAATGGCTGGATCAGCACGACAAAATCGCCAATTTCCATATCGGTTTCCTCATCGGACTGGCACGCCATCTCGGGTTCTATCCGGACACCAACAATTTGGAGGCCCCCTTTTTCGATCTCGTAGAGGGTGCCTTTTGCCTGGAACCTTCCCTGAACCCCTGTATGAGCGGGCCGGAACTGGGACATTTCAGGATGTTTTTAGGCACGAATTTTGATGCAATCCACACCATCCGACTGACCCAAAAACAGCGTCAACTTTTGCTCAACCAACTCGTCAGCTATTTTGAGGTACATTTACACGGATTCAGTAAACCCAGATCCCTAGTCGTATTAGATGCAGTGTTTTCTTAAACCAACCTTCCTGGCAACCCTCCTTTTTTTCTTGTGTTCCGGCGCGCTCCAGGCCCAGAAGGTCCTTGTGTTCGATGAGGAAACGGGGGAACCCATCCCCGACGTCGCAATACTTACCAGGGACCATGCGGTAACTGCCCTGACGGATTTTGACGGATACTTTGACCTGGCTCCTTTTCCCGAGGAAGCCCGTATGGAGCTGCGCCACCTGGGCTATCAAACCCGGTTTATTACCAGGGAAGCCATCCTTCGCATGGGCAGGAAAGTGCCCCTGGAAGCAAAGACTGAACAATTG
>JAWWDW010000362.1:0-3015 GCA_033719735.1 Robiginitalea sp.
GGCCCGGATCTATACCGATTACACGCTGTTCACGGCCCACGAGGCGATTTTGAAGGAACTCAACAAGGTGTTCCGGTTCTTCGACACCTCCTACAAGATCTACAAGTACAAACACCTGATCGTTTCCCCCCATTACACCCGGAGCCGATTTAAAAAGCTCATTGACAGTGAAGTCCAAAACGCCAGGGAAGGAAAAGAGGCCTATATCAAGATCAAGATGAACAGCTTTACCTCCTACGACATGGTAGACCTGTTGTACGAGGCGAGCAATGCCGGGGTTAAAATACAGCTGATCATCCGTGGCATCTGCTGCCTGATTCCGGGGATCCCGGGGATGAGCGAGAATATTGAGGCCATCAGCGTGGTGGATAAGTTCCTGGAACACCCACGGCTCTTTATTTTCGGAAACGACGGAGACCCCAAAGTCTACATTTCCTCTGCAGACTGGATGACCCGAAACCTGGATAACCGGGTGGAGGTCGGGTGCCGGATCTACGATGAAGACATCAGGCAGGAACTCCTGGACACCTTTGAGATCTCCTGGAGGGACAACGTAAAAGCCCGGGTTTTCGATGCCGAACAAAGCAACCGCTACCGGCAGAGCGATTCCGCGCCCATCCGTTCCCAGTTCGAGATGTATGACTACTATCTGAAAAAATTAAAGGCCCCGCGTGAAGATTCGTAAATATGCCGCCATCGACATAGGCTCCAATGCCATCCGCCTGTTGGTGCACAATGTCATCGAGACTTCAGAAAGGCCCCCGCAATTCTTTAAAAACGCCCTGGTTCGTGTTCCGGTACGCCTGGGGGAAGACAGTTTTACCAGGGGGGTGATATCAGAGGAAAATGCCCTGAGGATCCACAAATCCCTCAAATCCTTCCTTTTGCTCATCGAAGTCAGCGGGGTGGAGAAATTCAGGGCCTGTGCTACTTCCGCCCTGAGGGAAGCCCGGAACGGAGCGAAAATTTTGGAGGAGGTCCGGGAGGAACTGGGGCTGGAGGTTGAGCTCATTGACGGAAAGACCGAAGCCTCCATAATCGCCGGCACCGACCTGAAGGACTTTATCCGTCAGGATACGAGTTATCTCTATGTGGACGTGGGTGGCGGAAGTACGGAATTCACCCTTTTTTCGGGTGGCAGGGTCATCAGCTCGAGCTCATTCCGGATCGGAACCGTACGTCTTTTAAAGGACATGGTGTCGGAAGATGACTGGGCCGAACTGGAGGCATGGATTCGAAAAGAGACCCGGGGATATTCCAAACTTTCCATCATTGGCTCCGGCGGCAATATCAACAAGCTGCACAAGATGTCGGGGAGGAAATCGGGGCAACCCCTTTCCTATATCTGGCTGAACGCACAGTACCAGTTTCTGGGGAGTATGACCTATGAACAACGGATTTTGGAGCTGGGGCTCAACCCGGACCGGGCGGATGTGATCCTTCCAGCCACCCGGATATTCCTGCTGGCCTCCAAGTGGAGTGGTGCCAAGAGAATCCACGTTCCGCAAATCGGGCTGGCCGATGGGATCATCAAAGACCTCTACTACCGGGAAACCGGCATGGGCGTATAAGGTTCGGGCATTAACCGTGGACCGTTTCCTTTTTCCCCAGGTCTTTCATGATCCCGGCTTCATATTCCAGGAGCTCCTGCCATTTTTTGTCAACCGTTTCCCGGTCCCCGTATTGCCTGGCAAACTTTAGGAATAGGGTGTAATGGCCGGCCTCGCTGATCATCAGTTTTCTGTAGAATTCCGCCAGGTCCCGGTCCTTGAGCTGCTCAGAGAGCAGGCGGAAGCGCTCACAGCTCCGGGCCTCGATAAGGGCGGCATAGAGCAACCGGTGGACCAGTTGGGTGGCCCGGTCTCCCCCCTTGGGGAAAAATTTCATAAGCTCCACCACATAGGCATCCTTGCGATATCTCCCCAGCGTACCACCCCGGGCCAGAATCCGGTCGTGTACCATTTTGAAGTGCCCCATCTCTTCCCGGGAAAGGGCGACCATTTCGTTGACGAGTTCCGGGTATTCCGGGAAACTGACAATAAGCGAAATGGCCGTACTGGCAGCCTTTTGCTCGCAGAAGGCGTGGTCGGTGAGGATTTCGTCAATGTTTTTCTCAACGATGTTGACCCAGCGCGGGTCGGTGGGTAATTTCAGGCCTAGCATGGCTTAGAGTTTTGGGTAAAGGTATGAAGAACTGCTAAAAAATGGGGCGGGCTCAGAGATCCAGGTCAAAGGTCTTCCGGAGCAGGTCGATGGCCGGGTTTTTCTCCCGGAGTTTCTGGTATTTTTCCTCCGGGGTAAACGCATACTGCCTGGCCGTCTCTTCATTGACGGTGACTTTCAATTGCAGGCTGTAATTGTTCAGGGCCTCCTTCAGGTAGGCCATCAGTTCGTGCTGGTCCCGTTCCACCTCCTTTTTCATGGTGCTGTTTGGCAACTCGATCCAAATGGTATGGTCCTTCAGCAGTTTCGGGCTGTCTGTGGACAGGCTGGAGGCGAGGATCTTCCTGCCCTTTTCCTCCATACGCCGGGTAAACTGCTGCCAGTGGCTTACCAGCTCCGCTTCTTCCACAGGGTCTTCCGGCAAATGCGCTTCCCCGGGGGATTGTGCCTTTTTCTGGGCCTCATAGAGCTTTTTTGCCCGGATGGAGGAGAGGGAGAGTCCCGAGACCTTATCGGTGCGTTTTCCAGGAATGGAAATTTTTACGGGTTCGGTCTCAGGGGGCTTTGGTTTCGGGGTTTCTTCTTGTCGGGGAGGCCCGGCCGCTTCTTCCCTTTCGGCGGCTGCAGGTTCCGGTATGGTTTTTTCCGTTTCGGGTACCGGGGTCCTCTGCTGATTTCGGAACTGGCTGGCGGGGATCAGGCCCGGTGTTCCCTGTTTGCTATCCTTTTTTTTTTCCAAATCCATAATGGAGGCGAGCTGCATCAGGCAAAGCTCCACCAGGAGGCGGTGGTTGCTGCTGCTTTTGTATTTAAGTTCGCAGTCATTGGCCAGGTCCAGGGCCTTCAGGAGGA
>JAWWDW010000363.1:0-2989 GCA_033719735.1 Robiginitalea sp.
GGACCAGAACTGAGCTACGACATCGCTGTCCAAATTCGCAGTGGCCACCTCATCCCAACCTATGGGGATTTTGCTGTATTTCCGTACGATAGGGACCACCCGTTCTATGAAGTAGACGTAATCGGCTGGTTTGGTCACATGGCTTTCATCCCCTCCGATATGGAAATAGGGGCCGGGACTCAGGGAGGCGATCTCCCGGACCACATCATCGATGAAGCTGTAAACGGTGTCCTTCCGGGTGTCCAGGGTGCTGAAACCTACCCGGGTCCCGGTATAGGGTTCAGGCGTCTTCCCGTTTCCATTGAGCACCGGATAGGCCACAGACGCAGCATTGGTGTGCCCGGGCATATCCACTTCCGGGACAATGGTGATAAAGCGGTCGGCGGCGTACGCCACCAGGTCCCGGTATTCCTCCTGGGAATAAAAACCGCCCGGTCCTCCGCCAACCTCGGTCTGTCCGCCTATTGCAGTCAGTTTCGGCCAGGATTTGATCTCGATCCGCCAGCCCTGGTCATCCGTCAGATGCAGGTGGAGGAAATTCATCTTGTAGTAGGCGAGCTGGTCCAGGTATCTCTTGACGGCCTCCACGGGAAAAAAGTGGCGGGCCACATCCAGCATGGCACCCCTGTATCCATAGCGAGGGGCGTCTTCAATAGTCCCTCCCGGAAGCACCCATACCGCGTGATCCGCAAGGGTGTCGTTTGCGGTTTCGGGCAGGAGTTGCCGCAGGGTCTGTACCCCCCGGAAAGCCCCTTCAGGAGTTCCTGCCAGCAATAGCAGGCTGTCCGGGCGGATGCTGAGCTGGTAGGCTTCTCCTTCCAGGGTCGCTTTTTGAATCAGATGGATCCCCTGATACACGGTATCCCCGGCCGTTGGGTTGACCGGTAGGTGTAACCCAGTCCGCTGCCTTAATTTCGAGGCGAGAAAATCGCCTGCCTTCCCGAATCCCGGCTCTGCCTCCGGATAATAGATCGCACTGAACCGGTCCAGCCCATAAGCTGTAGAATCCGGGACCACCGCAACAGGTTTGGGAATCAGCGGGGCGGCTGACAGATCGGTTTTCGGAAAGTCGATACTACTCCTGCTGACCTGTTGTTCACAGGACATTGCCAGGGGTAGGCAGCAGAGGATCAGTGCAAAAACAGGGATCCTCCCATAAGGGTGAAAAGGGGTCATGGGCTTGGTGTTTTAAGTTCGGGTTCTACAAAGGGTAAAAGTACCTGTTCCCAAATGTCATAGCCGGTGGCATTCATGTGCAGGCCGTCTTCAACAAAGAGGGACTTATCCAGTTTCCGGCCTTGCAACATGGGGTTCCAGACATCGGCATACAGCAGGGTGGGATCACGACGGGTCCAGCGCTCCAGCCGGCGGTTGAACCTTCGGTATTTGCCCTTCAGATTCCATCGGCTGATACTGGGCTTGGCTGAAATAAGCACAAGGGGAATTCCCGGGAGGGCGTGATGGATTTTCTCTTTAATCTCCTTAAAAGTGCGCAACACCTGACCGGGCCGTTTGCCTTCTGCCAGGTCATTGTCCCCTTCATAGATGAAGACCTTTTCCGGCTGATACTTCAGAAGGAGGGGTTCGAGGTAAAACAACAGGTCCGAAGCCTGAGAGCCACCAAACCCCGTATTGAGAATTTGTTTTTCGGGGAACCGCTCCTGCAGGTCTGCCCACATGCGGATGCTGGAGCTTCCTGTAAAGACCAGGGTAGGGGTGTTTTGGTCCCAGAGGCTGTCGATGTTTTTTTCCATGAGGGTGACCTCGGCTTCAAACCGCAACGGGTCCTGACCCCGCAGCCCCTGGTGGAAGCAGCTGCATAAAAAAACAAAAAGGATCCCTTTTAGACCGATTCGCAAGGCATTGGACTTGCTTTGATTCATCTCACAGGTGTTAAAACGGGCGGTTTTGTTTTCCGAAAGTAGAACATTTTTCCGGATAGGCCGAAAGACACCCCCGAGATGGGGCCTTCCCCCCAACCGCTCTAGGAAAACTTCTTCAGGGGGTTTCCTGTTTTTTATATCCGGGACCTTTTACAAACCTCCCGGGGGTTGCCCCGGTATGCTCCCCGTCGGCGATGACCCGTGTCCCGTTTACAAAAACGTGGGTTACCCCCGTGGCGTATTGATGGGGTTCTTCAAAGGTAGCGTGGTCCTGTACCTGGTCTGCATCAAAAACGACCACATCTGCAAAATATCCTTCCCCCAGCATTCCGCGACCCTCCAGCCGGAGGTTGGAGGCCGGCAGGGAGGTGAGCCTGCGGATGGCCTCTTCCAGGGAAATGACCTTTTCCTCCCTGACGAAATGGGCCAGGAGCCGTGCAAAGGATCCATAGGCCCTGGGGTGGGTGCTTTGATTGAGGAAGACGCCCTCATTCGTATAGGACCCGGCATCGGAACAGGCCGCCATGTAGGGGAGGGCCAGTTTCTTTTTTACGTTTTCGGCATTCATGGAAAAGTAGACCACCTGTATGCGGCTGTCATCTTCATAGATCAGCTCCGCAATGGCTTCCGCGGGGGAAATCCCCCTGCTCTGTGCTACTTCTGCCAGGGTTTTTCCAATAAGCGTCCGGAGCGCCTTGTTTTTAAACCCCACCAGGAGGATGTTTTCCGCGGGCACGTGGAATTGCGCCTCCCGGATCATCCGGGCTTTCTTCTCAGGGTCTTCGATGTAGGCCATGGTCTGGGAGTGTCCTCCTTCCCGTGCCCAGGCAGGCAACAATACATTCAGTCCGGTGGAACTGGCATTGTACATATACATGTCCGTGGTGATGTCAAGCCCCTTATCCCGGGCCTGGTCAATCATCGCGATGGCGCTGTCGAGCAGGTGCCAGTTGTCCTGACCGCTGGCCTTGAAGTGATATACCTCCGAGCGGATATCGGCGGCCTCCGCGATCTGTATGAGTTCCCGGATGGAGTATAGCAGGCTGTCTTCTTCATTGCGAACATGGGAGATATACATCCCTCCATAATCGGAGGCTTCCCTGGCC
>JAWWDW010000364.1:0-2987 GCA_033719735.1 Robiginitalea sp.
AGGATGTGTGTCCCTGGAACCGGTTTTCCAAACCGCACACCGAACCCCGCTTCGAGCCTACATCGGAGTTACTGGAGTTCGACAAGCGTGACTGGGAGGAACTGACCGAGGAAGTCTTCCGGAAGGTCTTTCGCAAGTCCGCCGTGAAGCGTACCAAATTCCAGGGCCTCAAACGCAACATCGCCTTCCTGGCCGATCAGAAGCCGCCGGATTCCTGAACCTGGAGCCCCGGGATACCCCGTGAATCCAACGGCCCATTTCTCGAAGACCCATAAAGTTGTTATATTGAAAGCGCTTTAGGGAAACCTGAGGGGGGTCCTTTTGGCGTAAGAAGACAACTAAACAAACTAAATCAATACGTATGGGCGGATTAGGTACGCTGGACCTGGTGGTGATCGTGGTCTATCTGGTGGGAATCATTATCTACGGAATTTCAAAATCCAAACGCAGCAGTTCTGAAGACTATTTCCTGGGAGGGCGGACCATGACCTGGCCCATCGTGGGAATTGCCCTCTTCTCGGCAAATATTTCAAGTTCTACCCTTGTAGGGCTGGCCTCAGATGCGTTTCAAACCGATGTGAGCGTCTACAACTACGAGTGGTATGCGGTGGTGATCCTCATCTTTTTTTCCATATTCTTTTTGCCTTTTTACCTGAAATCCGGGGTGTATACCATGCCGGAATTCCTGGAGCGACGTTATGACAGCCGTTCCCGGTATTACTTTTCCTTCATTACCGTTGTTGGAAATGTCCTCGTGGATACCGCTGCCGGACTTTACGTGGGGAAGATTGTCCTTACGCTTCTTTTTCCCGGCCTGGATTCCAACCTGATCCTCGTTATCCTGGCGGTGGCCGCAGCGGCCTATACCATTCCCGGCGGGCTGAACTCGGTAATCCAGACGGAAGTCATCCAGGCTATTTTGCTGATTATCGGCTCCTGCCTGCTGACCTATTTCGCCTTTGAACAACTCGGAGGCGGATGGAATTCCATGATGGCAAAACTCGACGGCATGCTCGCAGCAGGGGAGGTGAATTTTGACCGTAAGGTCGAAGCCGGCCAGTACATCCCCACCAATTCAGAGGAAGTATTCAGCCTGGTTCGACCGGCCAATGACAAAATCCCATGGTGGTCCCTGCTCTCAGGGGTGCCCCTGCTCGGGTTTTATTTCTGGGCGAACAATCAATTTATGGTGCAGCGGGTACTCGGGGCCAAGAACCTGAATCACGGCCGTTGGGGTGCGCTTTTTGCGGGACTGCTGAAACTGCCGGTACTTTTTATCATGGTGGTTCCCGGCGTGCTGGGGCTGATCCTGTTCAACACCCTGGATATTTCAGCCCTTAACTACGTCCTTCCGGACGGGAGTATCTGTTCAGACCTGTCGGATTGTCCGAACCTGACCTATCCGGTACTTCTCTTCCAGTTGCTGCCGGTAGGGGTCCTGGGGCTGGTAGTGGCCGGCTTAATGGCGGCTATGATGTCCTCGGTCTCCGCTACGTTTAACTCGGCATCCACCCTGGTCACCATGGACTTCGTCCGTCAGCTCAAACCTGAATTTACCAGCAAGCAACTGGTCCGGGTAGGACAAATCACCACGCTGGTACTTGTGGTGCTGGCCATACTTTGGGTACCGCTGATCGAGACCGTAAGCGACTCCCTCTGGGAATATTTGCAGATCGTCATTGCCTATACCAGCCCGCCTGCTGTGGCTACCTTTATCCTTGGGTTGTTCTGGAAGCGGGCCAATGGCACGGGATCCATAGTCAGCCTGCTGACCGGCTTCTTTTTGGCGATCTTCATGATCCTCTCCCAGGTAAACGACTGGGTAGGACCCCTTAACGAACTGCATTTCCTGGCGAAGGCCTCCCTGCTCTTTGTGATTTCAGTAGTGATTCATTTCGTAGTCAGCCTGAGCACGGGTCTGCCAGACGCGGAAAAGGTTGCCGAATACACCTACAAAAAGGAACTGTTTACTTCGGAAACCGAGGAACTCAAGGCCTTGCCCTGGTATAAGAACTACCGGTACCTGGCGTTTATCCTGTTGGTCATAACGGCAATCGTGGTGGGAAGTTTCTGGTAGGAATCTGTTGGGGGAAGCCCCTCCCCCCGAAATCAAGATACGCCACACTGCTGCATTGCGAAATCAGCCGTTGAAATCTGGCGGATATCGGCAAATACGGCTGGCCTGCCGGGATTGGTGGCTTTTCCTTAAGACAAGGGGGTATCCGGTAGGCATTCAGGGCTCCCAGGTATCTAAGGGAATCGAAATCCCTCGTATCTTTAGTCCAAACCCTGTGTATGATCCTGCTCAGATCTCTTTTTTTGGGGTGCATTTTCTTAAGTGTGTCCGTCGTAAGGACACAGGATTCCATTCCTTTTAGCAGAGGCGAGGTTGTAGACCGTGTTTTTCTCAAAGGGCAAAGCGGGGAGAGTTTCGCCCTCTACCTTCCCAACACCTACAATGCCAGGGTGCCTTTGCCGGCCTTGTTCATATTTGATCCTGCCGCAAGGGGCGTCGTAGGGGTGGAAGCGTTTAAAGATGCGGCGGAAGCGGCAGGCTGGATTGTGATCGCCTCGAATGACAGCAGGAACGGCCCGTATGAGCGCAGTTTTGGGCAGGCAAACCGGTTGTTTGCGGACGTGCTTTCCCGCTTTAATGTAGATGGGGGTCATATTTATGTGGCAGGATTCAGTGGCGGGGCCAGGTTGGCGACCACGCTGGCTGTGCTGAGTGACCAGATTCGGGGGGTCATCGCCTGTGGGGCAGCTTTTTCTCCGAATCCGGGCCAGATTCCTGCTCCGGGTGCGCATTTTTCCTATGCGGGCATTGTTGGAAACAGGGACATGAACTACCAGGAAATGCGGAAGGCCAGGGATTGGCTTGCAAAAATTGAACTTCCACATCGCCTGTTTTTCTTTGACGGTGGACATCAGTGGCCGCCTGAGGACCAGGTTCAAAGGGCCGTACACTGGATGGCATTTGAAACGGG
>JAWWDW010000365.1:0-2986 GCA_033719735.1 Robiginitalea sp.
TGTGAATTGCAAAAAATGTATTTCAGCAGGGAGCTGCGGGGGCAGGGCTGGGGCGATCGGCTGATCCGCAGGGCCCTGGACAGGGCCCAATCCCTGGGATACCAGAAAATATACCTGGAGACCATGCCCTATATGAAGGCCGCCCAAAACCTCTATAACCGCCATGGATTTCAGTACCTGGACGCCCCCCGGGGCCATACCGGTCATGTAGCCTGTACGGTCTGGATGGAAAAAGAAATCGACCAGGCATGAAGGAATATCTCCTTAGGGACATTCGTCAACGGTTCAGGGAAGGTCTGGAGGACACCTATCCCGCTGAGGAAATCTCAAACATCTTCCACCTGCTGACCTCGCATTATTTCGGTTTTCCCAGGACGTTGCTGGCACTGGAACCCCAAAAGACCCTTGAAGCGGAAGAGGCAGCGCTGCTTCTGGAGGCCCTGGGAAAACTATCAGCTAACATCCCGGTACAATACATTACCGGCAAGGCGTTTTTTATGGAACTGGAATTGCAGGTTTCTCCAGCGGTCCTGATCCCCAGGCCGGAAACAGAGGAACTGGTCCGCTGGATGCTCGGATCGCATCTGCCGGCGCCTGCCCCGACGATCCTGGATATCGGTACCGGAAGTGGCTGTATTGCCCTCGGGTTGAAGAAAAATTGGAAAAAGGCCACAGTGATGGCCCTGGACCTGTCGGCCCGGGCACTGGAAGTGGCCCGGAACAATGCACGGAAACTCCAATTGGAGGTCCTCTTTCGGCAGGGTGATATCCGGGCACCTGGTTCCCAGTGGCCTGTTTTTGACATCCTTGTCTCCAACCCGCCTTACGTCCCTGCCGGGGATCGGGAATCCATGCAACCACATGTGGCGGAATCCGAACCGGCAGAGGCGCTTTTCGTCCCGGATGAGGCGCCCCTTGGCATATACATGGACCTCCTGGGTTTTGCTTCCCGTCATTTGAAGCCCGGGGGATGGATCTACCTGGAGATCTACGAGGCATTTGGGGAAGCGATCTCAGCATTGCTCAGGGGTGCGGGCTATTCGAATATTGAAGTAAAAAAGGATATTTTTGGCAAGGACAGGTTCGTCCGGGGTCAGGGTCCAGCCAGGCCCTTCCGGGAGGATGCTGCCGGTGCAAATCAAAATGAACGACCATGACCCAGGTGGAGCAGGAAATCAAGGCCCTTCGGGACGAGCTACAGGAACACAATTACAGGTATTACGTGCTGGACCAGCCGGTGATCACCGATTATGAGTTCGATATGAAACTCAAACGGCTGCAGCAGCTGGAGAAGGCCCATCCGGAATTCTTCGACCCGGCCTCACCCACCCAACGCGTCGGGGGCGGGGTCACCAAGAATTTTGAAACCGTCAGGCACGATTTTCAGATGTATTCCCTGGACAATTCCTATTCAAAGGAGGAACTTATCGAATGGGAGCACCGGATTCAGCGGATCCTCGGACAGGTCGAACTGACATTTACCTGTGAACTGAAATACGACGGGGCCTCCATCAGCCTCACCTATGAAGACAATACCCTGCAGCGGGCCGTTACCCGGGGGGACGGCGTGGAGGGGGACGACGTCACCACCAATGTCAAAACCATCCGCTCCGTCCCGCTGAGACTCAAACAGCCCCTGGAGGGCCGGTTTGAGGTGCGGGGGGAAATCATCCTGCCCCTTGAAGGGTTCGCCAAAATGAACCGGGACCGTATCGAAAGCGGGGAAGACCCCTATATGAACCCCAGGAACACGGCATCGGGAACCCTCAAGTTGCAGGATAGCAGCATTGTGGCGGAACGACCCCTGGATTGCCTGGTCTATGGGATTGCCGGGGCCCGACTCGGGATTGAAACCCAGTTTGGTTTCCTGGAAACTGCAAGGGCCATGGGGTTCAAAGTACCGGATACGGCACGCGTCTGTAGGAATATTGAGGAAGTCCTGCAGTTCATGGACTACTGGGATACGCGTCGGCAGGGACTCCCGTATGAGACCGATGGGGTAGTGGTGAAGGTAAACGAGCTCCACTACCAGGAGGAATTGGGCTATACCTCAAAATCCCCACGCTGGGCCATTGCCTACAAATTCAAGTCGGAACAGGCGCTGACCCGCCTGGAGCACATCTCATATCAGGTGGGGCGTACCGGGGCCATTACCCCGGTTGCGAACCTTTCGCCCGTTTTGCTGGCGGGTACTACCGTCAAAAGGGCCAGCCTGCATAATGCCGATCAGATTGCCAAACTGGACGTGCGGGAAGGGGATATGGTCTTTGTGGAAAAAGGGGGGGAGATCATCCCCAAGATCACCGGGGTCGATTTCAGCCAACGCCCCCCGGGGAGCGAACCTACCCGGTATATCACCCATTGCCCGGAATGCGAAACCCCCCTGGTTCGAAAAGACGGGGAGGCGGTACATTTCTGCCCGAACGATACCGGCTGCCCACCTCAGATCAAGGGCCGTATTCAGCATTTTATCAGCCGAAAGGCCATGGACATCGAGGGGATGGGGGGCGAAACGGTGGAGTTGCTTTTTGATCAGGGGCTTATCCATAATTACGCTGATTTGTATACCCTGACCAAGCAGCAACTCCTTCCCCTGGAACGCCTGGCAGAGAAATCTGCCACCAACCTGATCGATGGGATCGAGGCATCAAAAGAGGTGCCCTACGAAAAAGTGCTTTTTGCCCTGGGCATCCGTTATGTAGGGGAGACGGTGGCCAAAAAACTGGCCCGCTCCCACAAGAACATCGACGCCCTGATCCATGCCAGTGCAGAAGAACTGATGCAGGTGGACGAGATTGGGGAGCGGATTGCCCAGAGTGTGGTCGATTTTTTCCAGGACCCCGTCAAAAGGGAACTGGTCGAGCGTTTGCGTTCTTACGGACTGCAATTCGAGATCAGTCAGGAGCAGCTTGTCGGCCAGACAGATCGCCTGAAAGGCTCCACCTTTGTGGTGTCCGGGGTTTTTGAAACCCTGAGCCGTACCGAA
>JAWWDW010000366.1:0-2981 GCA_033719735.1 Robiginitalea sp.
CACAGCCTGGCCGACTTCGACACGGAGGCAGAAATTGACCTTCTGGTACAAGTCCTCACCTACCACGTGGTAGCCGGAACAGCCGCCTTCTCCACCGACCTTATGGACGGGGATCATATCGCAACCGTACAGGGTGAAAATGTGGGGATTAACCTCAAAAATGGAACCGTTCACATAGTGGACGCTACCGATACCAACGCCAGTGTCGTAATCCCTGATGTGGAAGCCTCCAACGGGGTGGTCCATGTGATCGACAAGGTATTGCTGCCACAGGCCGTCCTGGATGCCCTGAACCCTCCCATGCCCAACATCGTGGAGCTCGCCCAGAGCGTTCCTGACCTGAGCCTCCTGGTAGAAGCGCTGGTGCAGGCAGACGCCGGCCTGGTGGAAGTGCTTTCGGGAGAAGGACCCTTTACGGTCTTCGCCCCCACGAACGCCGCCTTTGCCGACCTGCTGGCAGCCCTCGGGGACGACTACCACAGCCTGGCGGACTTTGACACCCCTGAAGAGAAGGCATTGCTGGCCAGTGTGCTTACCTACCACGTGGTGGCCGGGGCCGCAGTATTCTCCACAGACCTGAGTGACCATCAGGAACTGCACACCGTACAGGGAGAAAGCCTGTTCGCCATTCTCTCCCACGGGGTCGCCATCCGCGATAAAACGGATGTGGACGCCAACGTGGTGGGCCCGGACAACGAGGCCAGCAACGGCGTGGTCCATGTGATCGACAAAGTACTCCTGCCCCAGGAAGTGCTTGACATCCTGAACCCACCCAGCCACTAAGCTGGATATAGAACACATTGCAAAGCAAGCTCCCCGGAATTCCCGGGGAGCTTTTTTTTATGGCAACCAAAACCAGGGGTTACGCAACAGGAATCGATTTCCTGACAACTATTTCTTTTTTACCTCAGTTCGATAATGCATCTTGTGACTCCCAAATCTTATCAGACTAAACCGGCTCAACCGGCAAAGCCCCGCCCTGGATGGCGGGGTTTTTGTTTTTGGAAATCTGTGTTTGGAATAGAAAAGGCCTCAACAGAGGCCTTTGTGTTTTTTCAAATGCGCAATATGTCTGACGGATTAGCGCTTCCCGGACTTCTTCTGCTCCTCCGCCTGTTCCATCATCTCCCGCATCTTTCGCTGGAAGCGGTTTTCCTTCTTGGGCTGCTTCTTTTTCTCCTCGATCTGGGCGTGGATCTTGTCCTGGTCCAGGATCACGTTTTTGATCACCAGCATGATGCCGATGGTGATCAGGTTGGAGACAAAGTAATACAAACTCAGCCCACTGGCGTAGTTGTTGAAGAAGAAGAGCATCATCAGGGGCGAGAGGTACATGATGAATTTCATGTTCGGCATGCCCGGTTGCTGGGTCTGCATGGTCTGTCCGGTGGTCATCATCATGTAGAAGAAGATGGCCACGGATGCCAGGATGGGAAACAGGCTCACGTGGTCCCCGTAGAAAGGAATGGCAAAGGGCAGCTGGGCCACGGTGTCATAGGAGGACAGGTCTTCTGCCCACAGGAAGGACTTCTGACGCAGGGCAAAACTGGTCGGGAAGAACATGAAGAGGGCATAGAAGATCGGTAGTTGCAGCAGGGCGGGCACACAACCGCTCAACGGGCTCACCCCCGCCTTGTTGTAGAGCTTCATGGTTTCCTGCTGCCGCTTCATCGCATTGTCCTCATACTTCTCGTTGATCTCCGTGATCTCGGGCTTGAGCACCTTCATCTTGGCCTGGGAGAGGTAGGATTTATAAGTCACCGGGGACATCAGGATCCGTACGATGATGGTCATCACCACAATGGCGATCCCATAGGGCAAAAAGGAACTTAAAAACCCGAAGAAGGGGGTAAAGAGGTACCGGTTGATCCAGCCGAAGATCCCCCATCCATAGGGAATGGAATCCGCCAGGGCAAGGTCTTCATACTTCTCAAGGACTTCGATATCCGTGGGGCCGTAGTACCAGTGCATGGCTTTGGAAAGCTCCCCGCCCACCGGCTCCAGGGAGGTTTGTATTCCAAATTCCTTGGTGAACTGCACTTCCCGGCTTTCCTCCTCCACCAGGTTCCTGGAGGTCAGGTCCACGGATGGGAACGGCTCGTCCGCCGCCAGGATGGAACTGAAAAAGTGCTGGCGAAAGGACATCCAACGCACGTCGACTTCGGTTTCCTCGTCGTCGCTGCTCTCGGAGAGCTTGGAGATATCGTCCCCCTCGTGACGGTAGGTGAGGCGTGTGTAGCGGTTGCCGTACATCACGCTTTTGTTGTGGCGGATCCCCCGCAGCTGCCAGTCCAGGATGGCTGGCTGGGCGGGACTCAGGACGTTGGAAAGCCCCTGGGAACGAATGTCAAAATCAAGGAGGTACTCGCCCGGTTTCAGGGTATACCGGTATTCCAGGTACTGGTCCGGGCCTGCCTTGGCGCGCATGCTGAGGACCTGGGTATCCCCGTCCGAGGTGAGGGAAGGTTCAAAAAACAGGTCACTGGTTTGCAGCAGGCGGTTGTCCTGGGTGGCCAGCTGCAGGTTGAAACGGGCATTGCCGTCCTTTACCAGGTAGACGGGTACGGAATCATAGGTGACGAATTGCTTCATGCGCGCCTCCACGACCTGTCCGCCCCGGTTGGCTACCTTGAGGTAGAGGAGGTCATTTTCAAGTTCCGTATACCCCTCCCGGGCCGCCGTATAGGAAAAGGCACCCACTTTTTGGGCATAGGCCTGTTGGGCCAGGGAATCACTGGAATAGGTTACTGGCTCCTCTGCAGGGGTAAGGGGTTGGCGGGCTGCGGGTTCTTCCGCCTCAGGTTGCTGGACTTGTTCGGTCGCCTGCTTTTCAGCCTCCAGTTCTTCAGGCGTGGGCTGGTTCAGGTAAAACCAGAATAGCAATATCCCGAAAATCAGCAGGAATCCGATGATGGAATTCAGGTCCAGTTTTTTTTCTTCCATGTATGCGTTTTTTACCGGCGGAGCCCCGTGGAAACCAG
>JAWWDW010000367.1:0-2980 GCA_033719735.1 Robiginitalea sp.
GGTGTCAAAGTATACCGTTACAGAATCCCGCATCCCGGGCATTTCCATTTGGCCCTCATAGGCGGGTTTCAGGTATTGAACAAAGGAAAAACCGGCCAGCAGCAGGACCACCAGCAGCACAGCCAGGATTGCGAGGATTCGTTTGAAGAGTTTCAAGGGCAGAATATTAAATGATCGGAGCTAAAGATAGCCCGTTTCTGTACAAATTTAAAATCTTCGCTCCCCGGGTTCCCGGCACTTGCATATGCTTATTGAAAAGGGTCTATCCCTGCTTCGGCCTGGAAGGGTGCAGACCTGAATTCCGTAAGGCCTTCCTGCAGCCAGGTGCGATAGGTGGCCACATCCGTATTCTGTACCGGTGGGGCCAGGATTTCAAGCCGGGGAGAGAGCAAGACGTAATAGGGCTGGGATACCGCCCCGAAGTTCTGGTTCTGAAACGTACTCCAGTAGTCCCCGATGGTTTCGATCCGTTTCTGTCTTCCGCTGTTGAATTCAAAGGTAAATTGATCCGCCTGCGGCAATAAGGTCCGGTCATCCACATAGAGGGAGACCAGGATGTAGTCATCCCGCAGTAATCGGAACACCTCCGGGTTGCTCCATACCTGTTCCTCCATCTTCCGGCAATTGACACAGGCCCAGCCGGTGAAATCCAGCAACACCGGTTTCCCCTCCTTTTGTGCCTGCCGCACCCCTTCTTCGAAATCTTTATAGCAGTCCAGCCCCAGCGGACAATCGGATTCAGCCTGCCTGAGACTATAGAAATCAGGGGGCGGGAACCCGCTGAGAAGTTTCAGGGGTGCCCCGGTTATCATTCCATAAGACAGGTATCCGGCAAAGGCAAGCAACAGGATCGTTCCGCCGATCTTCCATCCGGTGACCCGGGGTTTCTGATGGGTGGCTTTGAACCGGAACAACCCGAGGAGATAGGCCGCCAGCAAGACCGCCAACAAAATCCAGGCCCCCAGGAAGACCTCCCGTTTGAAGATGCCCCAGTTACCCACCAAATCGGCATTGGAGAGGAATTTTAAGGCCAGGGCCAATTCGACAAAGCCGAGGACCACTTTGACCGTTTCCATCCAGCCTCCGGAACTCGGGAGTCGTTGCAACCAGGATGGGAACATGGCAAAAAGGGCAAAAGGCAGGGCCAGCGCCAGGCCAAAGCCCAGCATGCCGGCTGTCAGGTTATAGGCCACATCTCCTTCCGCCAGGGCTGTACTCCCCAGCAATCCCCCCAGAATGGGCCCTGTACAGGAGAAGGAAACGATGGCCAGGGTCAGTGCCATAAAGAAAATCCCGATCCCCCCTCCGATGCGATTCGAGGCATTGTCCGCCTTGGATGCCCATGAAGACGGCAGGGTGATTTCGTAATACCCAAAGAAGGAAAACGCAAAAACCACAAAGACCAGGAAGAAAAATAAATTCAGCCAGATGTTGGTAGCTATGGTATTCAGGATCTGGGAATCTACGGAATCAAAGAGGTGAAAAGGCAGGCTCAGCAGAAAATAAATAAGGACAATGCAAAATCCGTAAAAGGCGGCATTGGCAATCCCGCGGGAGCGGGAGCCGCCCTGTTTCGTGAAAAAAGACACCGTCAGCGGTATCATCGGGAAGACACAGGGAGTGAGCAGTGCGATGAGCCCTCCCAGGAACCCAAGGCCGAAAATCACCCAGAACCCTTTCTGTTTCAGGGTCTGGGAACTCGCATCCCGTTCGAGTATACTGCGGTTTTTCAGGTCCACCGTCAACCGGGCTGCCTTATCCAGGGAGGCGCCATCCAGGGCTTCCGTCTCGGGTGTAAAGGGTATTTCGGAAAGCGAAAACAAAAAAGTCTTTTCAGCCCCGATACAGACGTCCTTGCAGGCCTGGTAGAAAACATCTACCTGTATGCCGGGCAATTCCGGGTCGGTGATCAGGATTTCCTGGGTAAAGCGGGCCGTATCTTTGAAGAAGGTCTCGTCTACCTCGAAAATGTCGCTGTAGGCCGTTTGGGTTTCACTCTCCTGTACGGCCCCCTCTAATACGTAGCCCATTCCTGCCTTGGCAAAAGAGAACTCTGTTGGCAGGGCACCTCCCGGGGGGGTGTGCTGGGAATACAGGTGCCAGCCCGCTTCAATGGTAGCTTCCAGGACCAGGGTGAGGGTGCTGTCCGAATTTCGTATTAGCTGTTGTTCCCAACGTACCGGATGGGGGTTCGCCTGGCCCCATACCGGATGGAGGAATGCCGAAATCAGCAGCAGGCCAACGGTTATACTTCTTCTGAATCTTTCCACTCGATCTTCAGTATTTCTGTTGTGTCTTCGCCCACTTTGAACCGCCTGTCCGGCCGGTGCCCTATAATCCAAACAACTTCCTCCCCACTGCAGAGGAGCCATTGGGCCTCTTTTTCGAAGCGGTTGAACTTGTGGTCTTTGAAATATTTGGAGACTTTTTGCCTTCCATCCATTCCCAGGGGGTAAAAATAATCCCCTTTTCGCCATTTGCGTACCTGCAACCCCTTCTTTAACGTTTCCCTGTCCACGTATAGTACATTTCGGGAGACTTCTCCGAGTTCCGATACCCGCGAGATCTCAAGGGTGATAGGTGCCCTGGGGCGGGAAACCTCCAGGTTGAGCTCGTAGCAGTTTAAATCCGCGGGGGTTTCCTCCTTCAGAAAAAGGTAGTCCCGGTCCTTTAACAAGACATGGGTGGGCGATATCAGTTGTGTCCCGCGGGCCCCTTCCAGCAGGCGTTCCAGGGCCAACCAGTCCGTAAAGCCATACGGTTGAAAGAATTCGTAAAGATAGGCACCGGTGGGGCTGAGACCGGTCAGGGCTGCTACGGGAACCCTGACCCTCCCATTTTCGGTGGTGAAGAGCGATTTCCGGAGGGATTCAATATGGTTTTGTACCAGGGAAGGTTTCTCACCGACAGTGACGTGACCAACCGCAGGCTGGTCTGTGTACTGGGGGCGAAACTGGCCAAAGACCTGGGTGAGATCGGA
>JAWWDW010000368.1:0-2970 GCA_033719735.1 Robiginitalea sp.
AATCCGGCTTCCCGCCCCTGCTGGCGGTTACCCTGCCCAACGTATTCTTCGGTTTCCTGGGGTACTTTCTCCTGCAGAAGGCAAAGCGGTAACGGGTTTTTGGCGGTGATAATACGCAGTGGACTGCAGCGGGTTTTCGAAGATAGTTTATCTTTGCCTCCACCAACCATCCAAAATAGAGATATCCATGGAATACCTGGATTTTGAATTGCCCATCAAAGAACTGGAGGAACAGTTGGAAAAGTGCCAGCTGATTGGGGAGGAAAGCGATGTGGATGTCACCGAGACCTGCAAGCAGATCGAGAAGAAGCTGGCCGAAACCCGGAAGGAAATCTATAAAAACCTGTCTGCCTGGCAGCGGGTACAGCTTTCCCGTCACCCGAACCGACCCTATACCCTGGATTACATCCGCGCGATTTGCGGGGATACCTTCCTGGAATTGCACGGGGACCGCACGGTCCGTGACGACAAAGCTATGATCGGGGGGCTCGGCAAGATCGGGGACCAGTCCTTTATGTTCATCGGGCAGCAGAAAGGATACAATACCAAGACCCGCCAATACCGGAATTTCGGGATGGCGAACCCCGAGGGGTACCGAAAAGCCCTGCGACTGATGAAATCCGCTGAGAAATTCGGCCTTCCGGTGGTTGCCTTTATCGATACCCCCGGTGCCTATCCCGGAATCGAGGCAGAGGAACGCGGGCAGGGGGAAGCCATTGCCCGGAACATCCTGGAAATGACCCGGCTGAAAGTACCGATCATCGTGGTCATCATCGGTGAAGGAGCCTCGGGCGGTGCCCTGGGGATCGGGGTGGGGGACAAGGTGCTGATGCTCGAGAACACCTGGTATTCGGTAATTTCCCCGGAATCCTGTTCATCCATCCTTTGGAGGAGCTGGGAATACAAGGAGCAGGCGGCAGAAGCCCTGAAGCTGACAGCGGCCGACATGAAAAAACTCAAACTGATCGATGAAATTGTCCGGGAGCCTGCCGGCGGCGCCCATGCAGACCGGCAGAAGACCTTTGAGATCGTCAGCAACAAGATTGCAAAGCACTATAAGGAGCTCCAAAAGTTATCACCAAAAGAACTGGTGAAAAAACGGATGGAAAAATACAGTTCCATGGGGGTTTTCAAGGGATAATCCTTTTGTAACGAAAGCGTTATAAAACTGCCGGGGCCCCGAGCCCCGGTTTTTTTTGTTATCAACAAAAAATCGTAACTTATTAACATCCCAATTGTGAATGAATGGTGAATATCGAATCCGGGTTCACCGTGTTACCTAAACGTTAATTTTCTACTTTTGAACCTATGGAAAAATCGAGGGCTATAGTGGGTCGAAAAATCGGCACTCCGGATATCATTCCGTTGGAAAAAGGAAAAATACCGCCACAAGCCGTTGATTTAGAGGAAGTTGTGCTTGGCGCAATGATGATTGACAAAAAAGGGGTCGATGAAGTCATCGACATCCTGCACCCCGATGTCTTTTATAAAGACGCCCACCGGTACATCTACGAAGCCATCTTTACCTTGTTCGAATCCTCCGAACCGGTGGATTTATTACCCGTTTCTTCCCAACTCAAGCAGGAAGGCAAGCTCGAGATGGTGGGAGGTGATTTTTACCTCATAAAACTCACCCAGAAAGTGGCTTCTTCGGCCCACATTGAGTTCCATGCGCGCATCATCCTACAAAAGTACATCCAGCGGAGCCTGATCAAAATTTCCAGCGAGATTATCGAGGAGGCCTACGACGAGGGAACCGACGTCTTTGACCTCCTGGACAATGCCGAGGCCAAGCTCTATGAGGTTACCCAGGGCAACCTGAAACGGTCTGCAGAAACCGCCCAGAACCTGGTGATGCAGGCCAAGAAAAAAATCGAGGAGATTTCAAACCAGGAAGGCCTCAGCGGAATTCCTTCCGGGTTTGACAAGGTGGACCGGCTCACTTCCGGCTGGCAACCAAGCGACCTGATCATCATCGCTGCGCGTCCGGGGATGGGTAAAACGGCCCTGACGCTTTCCATGGCCCGGAACATTGCCGTGAATGCGAATATCCCGGTGGCCTTCTTCTCCCTGGAGATGTCTTCCGTGCAATTGATCACCCGGCTGATCTCTTCAGAGACCGGCCTTTCTTCCGAAAAACTGCGAACCGGACGGCTGGAGAAACACGAATGGGAACAACTTAACGTTAAGGTCAAGACCCTTGAGAAGGCACCGCTCTTTATAGATGATACGCCCTCCCTTTCGATCTTCGACCTCCGCGCCAAGGCCCGGCGCCTGGCCTCCCAGCACAAAATCAAGCTGGTGGTCATCGACTACCTCCAGTTGATGACCTCCGGGGTAAGCCAGAAAGGGGGAAACCGGGAACAGGAGATTTCTACCATCTCCAGGAACCTCAAAGCCCTGGCGAAAGAACTGAACGTCCCTGTAATTGCACTGTCCCAGCTGTCCAGGGCCGTGGAGACCCGTGGGGGCAGCAAACGCCCCATCCTTTCGGACCTTCGGGAATCCGGGGCCATCGAGCAGGATGCGGATATCGTCTCCTTTATCTACCGTCCGGAATACTACAAGATCGACGAGTGGGATGACGAAGAACGCACCCCCACCCAGGGCCAGGCGGAATTTATCGTGGCCAAACACCGGAACGGCGGTTTAGAGAATATTCGGTTAAAGTTCATTGCGCATCTTGGGAAATTTGATAATTTGGATGACTTTGATTCCCCGTTCGAATTCCAGTCCAAGATGAATGCGGAGGGGGAAAACCCGTTCCGGACCCGGGATCTGCCCGATGCGGAACAGGCTTTTGGAAGTTCCATGAACGATGTGCCCGAGACGGATCCTGATGATGATGTACCCTTTTAAACCTGCAAGTTCCCCGCGTTTTTTCAACCGACACTTCCTTTGGATTTTCCTGATACTCTTTGCCTGGAGTGCGCAGGTACGCGCCTCGGTGATCCTCATCCCCATGGATGC
>JAWWDW010000369.1:0-2958 GCA_033719735.1 Robiginitalea sp.
CTGCAGGACAAAACCCAGGTAATCCCCCTTTCCAGTACGGATTTTGTGTATACCCGCCTGACCCACAGCCTTGAGGTTTCCGTGGTGGGGCGCAGCCTGGGCCGCCTGGCCGGGGTCCGTTTGCTGGAGAAACACCCCCATCTGGCCCAGGCCCACGGCTACCAGTTCAACGATTTCGGGGCCATCGTGGCGGCTGCGGCCCTTGCCCATGATATTGGCAACCCGCCCTTTGGCCACAGCGGGGAGAAGGCCATCGGCACGTTTTTTAGCAAAGGTCCCGGACAGCACTACCGGGACGCCCTGACGGACAAACAATACCAGGACCTGGTCCGTTTTGAGGGGAATGCCCATGGCTTCCGCCTGCTGACAGCCCCCCGGAAGGGGGTGCCCGGCGGCCTGCGACTGAGCTATGCCACCCTGGGGGCCTTTATGAAGTATCCGAAGGAATCCCTGCCCCACCGCAAAGGAGGCCCCATCGCCACCAAAAAATACGGGGTATTCCAGACCGAGGTAGCCGCCTTTGAGGAAGTGGCTGCGGACCTCGGCCTGAAGTCCATGGACCTTCAGGGTTCCATGGGGTACTGCCGGCACCCGCTTACCTACCTGGTGGAAGCCGCGGACGATATCTGCTATACCATCATTGATTTTGAGGATGGGATCAACCTGGGGCTCATCCCCGAGGACTATGCCCTTGAGTACCTCATCAAGCTCGTGCAGGACCGTATCAATACCGAAAAATACCGGGGCATCCCCCACATGCCGGACCGTCTCGGGTACCTGCGCGCCATTGCCATCGGCACCCTGGTGCAGGATGCCGTACGGGTCTTTATGGAAGAGGAAGAGGCCATCCTCAGCGGGGACCTGGAAGTGGCCCTCCTCGATAAAAGCCGCTACAGGGCGCAGATTGAGGACATCATCAACCTGAGTGTGGAGCGGATCTACCAGGCCCCGGAGGTAGTGGAAAAAGAAGTGGCCGGCTACAAAATCCTCTCGGACATCCTGGAGGTGAGCACCGAAGCCCTGGTGGCGAAGCTCGAAGGCCGGGCTTCTTCCTATGACAAGCTCATCCTCCGCATGCTGCCCATCGAGGCCGGGCAGCCCGAAGCCGGGTCTGTCTATGAAGTGCTGCTGCAGGCCTGTTCTTTTGTCGCCTCCCTCTCAGACAGGGCGGCCGTCCATATCCACAATAAGATCAGTGGCAAGCAATTGCAGGATCAGAACCTGTAGTTGACCCCGATCCCGAGCTGTTGCCGGAACTGGATCCGCGGGACCCCGGGGTCTATCACCACCCCGTTATCGTCTTCTACCGTGTCAAATTTGATGTCGTCGTCGTAAATGACGTGGGCGAGCAGGGTGGCGCTGATAAACTCATTTACCTTGAAGGTTGCCGTGACCTGCCAGTTTACATCTATGTTTCCAAAGTTGTTCAGGTAGTCGGTATACAACTCGAGATTGTGGTCGAGCACCACATTTTTGGCCACGGGGAATTCCCATTTGTGGGTAACCAGGATCCCCATTTCCCGATAGATCTTCTTGCCGGGGGTTATGATGTTTCCATCGGCATCCCGTATGGCCCCCTGCACCCCGAAGGCACCCTGGTTGGCCAGGTCCTGGTTCAGTACAAAGGTGCTTTTGAAGGTCAGGGGGGAGAGGTAGAGGTTGAATTTTTTACCCTCCGGGATGTAAGAGGTACCACCCCCGATAAAGAGGTATCCTGGGGCCATAAAGGCTGAAATGGGGGTGGTGCGGTCCGGATACTTGTATCCGTTGGCGAACTGGGTGTTGAAATTGGCCTTGGCCGAGAAATACCAGCTGCTGATGGTGTCCCGGCGATATCCCAGCGTACTGCTGAGCCGGATCGCATCGTCCGTTTTCCGCCACTGGCGCCCCTCCTGCGCATTCCAGCCGAAGCGCATTTCCAGGCTGTTGTCCCACTGGAAGTACCTGAATTTGTAGTTGCGTTCGAACGCCAGCTTGGCCAGGGCAGAGATCGCGTTGTCTCCCCCTGCATTCCAGTTCACAAAAGCCACCTCGCTCATTTGTACATCCAGTTCGTTGATCTTTTCCCAAAAGGAAGGGACCCGGAACTTCTTTTGACGCCTCACCAGGGGCTTGGTCTGGTTAAAGGAGATGTACGGGTTGGTCAGGGAAACCCCCCTCGGAACGATCTTTACGGGTTCCTGCAGCGTCCTGATGACGATGGTGTCCACCGGGATGCTGTCCAGGGGTTCCTGAAGCGGAATGGAGTCCTGGGCGTGCCCGGCAACACACCAAAACAGCACTACCAGCGTCGGGAATGTCCAGTGGGGTATTTTAGGCATCGTCCAAAAGCTCGTTTAATGTTTTGCGTATCCCAGGCCGGTCCAGCCCCTGTTCCCTGTAGAGTTCTTCCGGGCTGCCATGGGATACAAAGGCATCCGCGATGCCCAGGCGGGTCACCGGCATCGAATGGCTGTGGTCTGCCAGGTATTCCAGCACCGCACTGCCGAAACCACCGGGCAGGCACCCGTCCTCCACCGTCACCAGGTGCTGGTAATTGGCACAGATTTCCTCAAGCAGGTCTTCGTCCAGGGGTTTGGCAAACCTGAAATCGTAGTGTCCGATGGCTTCCGGCGCTTCCGTTTCCCGGATGGCCGCGGCCACTTCCTGCCCCAGGGGCCCCAGGCTCAATACGGCAATCCGGGTTCCCGTTTTCAGGGTTCGTGCCTTCCCCCAGGGAACCGGCTCAAAAGGGCGTTCCCAGTCCGGGTTGTGACTGTAACCCCTGGGGTAGCGTATGGCCACAGGCCCCGCATCTTCCAGCTGGGCGGTGTAGAGCATGTTGCGCAGTTCCAGGTTGTCCATGGGGGCGGCCAGCTTCAGATTGGGGATGCACCTGAGGTAGGCGATGTCAAAAACCCCGTGGTGGGTAGGCCCGTCTTTGCCCACCAGCCCGGCACGGTCCAGGCAAAAGACCAC
>JAWWDW010000370.1:0-2944 GCA_033719735.1 Robiginitalea sp.
GTTTCCCCTTGAAGGACCTCAGGGTATCCTTCAGTTGCCGGATGCGGTTTTCGTGCAGCTGTTCGATATCAAGCTGGATGGTGAGTTTCCTGGCGAAGGATTCCATGACGTCCTGCAGGAGCATACACTGGTTGAATTGCAGGCGGGGATCCCCTTTTTTTCCGGTCTCTTTGTTCGTCCACCCCTCCCGCACGAATACCTTGAGGTAGAGAAAAGCATTGATGGTCAGGAAATGCCGGAATTTCAGGTATTCTTCTCCGAAGATCCGGAATTCAAAACTATCCGTGTAATCTTCGAGGGTAAAGGCAGCCCAGCCTTTTCCGTTCTTGGAAATCCTGTGCTGCACATCTGTGATGACCCCTGCCACGGAGAGCTCCCGGTTGAGGTAGGCATCCTGATTCTGGAAGGCGCTGATCTCTGCATTGCAGAAGGCTTTGATTTCCGTTTTAAAGTCATCCAGGGGGTGTCCGGAGATATAGATCCCGACCACTTCCTTTTCCCTTTTCAGGGTCTCCAGCGTCCCCCATTCCTCACAAGGGGGGATCTGCGGCTCTTCGATCTGTACGTCACTGGCGGCCCCGAACAGGCTTACCTGGGCCGAATTCTCACTTTCCTGGAAACGGGCGCCAAAACGAATGACTTTCTCCAGGAAGCTGATGCCATCCGGCCCTGCGTGGAAATACTGGGCGCGGTGGGCTTCCTCCAGGGAATCAAAACCGCCGGCCAGGGCCAGGTTCTCAAAGGCCTTTTTGTTGGCAGCCCTGAGGTCGATCCGCTTGGCAAGGTCAAAAATAGAGGTGTACGGTCCGTCCTCTTTTCGGTTCCTGACGATGGTCTTCACGGCCGCGTGCCCAACCCCTTTGATGGCCCCCATCCCGAACCGGATCTGGTTTTCCCGGTTTACGGCGAACTTGTAATAGGATTCATTTACGTCCGGCCCGAGTACATCCAGACCCATCCTGCGGCACTCCTCCATGAAAAAGGTCACCTGTTTGATGTCGTTCATGTTGTTCGAGAGCACCGCTGCCATATATTCCGCCGGGTAATGCGCTTTCAGGTAGGCGGTCTGGTACGCGATGTAGGCGTAGCAGGTGGAGTGGCTTTTGTTGAAGGCATAGGAGGCAAAGGCTTCCCAGTCCTTCCAGATCTTCTCCAGGACCTCCCGGGGATGTCCCCGCTCTTCCCCTCCATCCAGGAACTTTGGTTTCAGTTTTTGAAGGAGTGCGAAGATCTTTTTCCCCATGGCCTTGCGGAGCACGTCTGCTTCACCCTTGGTAAAGCCGGCCAGTTTCTGGGAGAGGAGCATCACCTGCTCCTGGTACACGGTGATCCCGTAGGTATCCCGGAGGAATTCCTCCATTTCGGGCAGGTCATAGGTGATTTCTTCCTTCCCGTGCTTGCGGGCGACAAAACTCGGGATGTATTCCATGGGCCCCGGGCGGTAAAGGGCATTCATGGCGATCAGGTCCGCAAAAACAGTGGGTTTGAGTTCCTTCAGGTATTTCTGCATCCCGGGCGACTCGTACTGGAAAATCCCTACGGTTTCCCCTCGCTGGAAGAGCTCATAGGTCTCTTTGTCGTCCAGGGGGAAATCGTCGGGGACCAGCTCAATCCCCTGTCGTGCTTTTACGATCTCCACCGTGTCCTTGATCAGGGTCAGGGTTTTAAGACCGAGGAAATCCATTTTCAGCAGGCCCGCGCTCTCCACCACGGAATTGTCGAACTGGGTTACGTACAATTCGGAATCCTTGGCCGTGGCCACGGGGACGAAGTTGGTGATGTCGTCCGGGGTGATGATTACGCCACAGGCGTGGATCCCGGTGTTGCGCAGGGACCCTTCCAGGACCCGGGCCATGTTCACGGTCCGGGCTTCCAGGTCATCCCCTTCGGAGATCCCCAGCAGCTGGTTGATCTTTTCAAAGTCATCGGAGCGGAACTTCTTCTTGAGCTCGGCCTCCGGTTTGTCGAAAATCTTGCCGAATTTGGCCATGTTCGGGATCAGCTTGGCAATCCGGTCCGCGTCCCCTAAGGGAAGGTCCAGTACCCGGGCCGTATCCCGAACGGAGGATTTGGCAGCCATCGTACCATAGGTGATGATTTGGGCTACCTGGTTGGCCCCGTACTTCCCAATCACATAGTCCATGACCTTGGAGCGCCCTTCATCGTCAAAGTCGATATCGATATCCGGCATGGAGACCCGGTCCGGGTTCAGGAACCGCTCGAAAAGCAGGTCGTATTCCAGGGGGTCTATGTTCGTAATCCCGAGGCAGTAGGCTACTACGGAACCGGCGGCCGAACCCCGTCCGGGCCCCACGGAAACCCCCATATTCCTGGCTTCCCGTATGAAGTCCTCCACGATGAGGAAGTATCCCGGATACCCCGAGTTCTCGATGGTCGCCAGCTCAAAGTCCAGGCGTTCCCGGATCTCCGCGGTGAGGTCCCCGTATCGCTCCCCGGCCCCTTCGTACGTAAGGTGCCTGAGGTAGGCGTTTTCGCCCCGTTTCCCCCCGTCTTCTTCGTCCTGCGCCACCTTGAAAGCATCCGGGATCTCGAATTTTGGGAGCAGGACGTCCCGGGCCAGTTCAAAGGGGGTGACCTTATCGATGATCTCCTGAATGGAAAGGATGCTTTCCGGCAGGTCCCGGAAGAGGGCTTTCATCTCTTCCCCGGACTTGAAATAATACTCCTGGTTGGGCAGCCCGAAACGATATCCCCTTCCGCGCCCGATGGGGGTGGCCTGTTTCTCTCCTTCCTTCACGCATAAGAGGATGTCATGTGCCTCGGCGTCCTCTTTGTCACAGTAATACGTGTTGTTGGTGGCCACCAGGGATACCTCGTGCTTTCGCGCAAGGGCGACCAGGCTTTGGTTGGCCCTGTCTTCATCTTCCTGTCCGTGTCGCATGAGCTCCACGTAGAGGTCGTCCCCGAAGTGTTCCTTCCACCA
>JAWWDW010000371.1:0-2943 GCA_033719735.1 Robiginitalea sp.
CAATGGCAGGTTGAATCGCGCTGCCCACTAGCGTTTGAGTGCAAAATGGGCCTTGAGGTACTTTGCCGTGACCCGTTGCCCGGCGTCATCTGTATAGTTCAGACGAAACCAGTAATCCGTAGCCGGGAGCGGGCTTCCATTAAAAGTGCCATCCCAGCCGGCACTGGTCTCGTCCAGCTGCTTCAGCAATTTGCCATACCTGTCAAAAATAAATACCTCCGGATCTGTGAGCTCGGCAAGGCCGCTGATATTCCAGTAATCGTGCATGCCGTCACCATTGGGCGTGAAAAACGTACCGAAGCCGACCACGGTTATGGTCTCCGTAAGGGATCCGCATCCCAGGGCGTCCCTCATATGAAGGATGTGGTTGCCGGCAGGAACATCCCTGAATACCGGACTGCTTTGAAAGGGTCCGTCGTTCAGGGCGTATTCGAAAGTGCCTTCCTGTTCGGGTTCCACAGTGATCGTATTGGACACCTGCAAGTCTTCCACCAGGATCTGACCAATCCCGGGGGGCACCGAAGCCACCACTTCTACCGTATCGGTGACCTCACACGGTGTACCCCCTTCATTGCGGATGGCCGTAAGGGTATAGCGTCCGGGTTCGGTAACCGTAATCCTCGGGCTAGTCTCGCCGGTACTCCAGCTATAGGTTACGCCCTCCTCCGGGATGAGCGGCCCCAGCAGGGGTTCGCTCACCCCTGCACAGATATATGCCTGTTCGGGCAGCTCCAGCCGGGGCGGGACTACCAATGTATAATCAAAACTGCCGGAGGCATCGAAACAACCGGGATTCTGAAGCGATGTCACCCGGTAATACACCGTGCCGGAACCACTGCCCGGGTTCCAGTCCGCAGGAAGGGGATGAATTCCCTGAACCGCCTCTTCCTGGGTCAGGTAGTAACTTACCAGAAAGGAATCCGGGGACTGGGGCCCGAGGGCTTCCGGATCCAGGGAATGGAGCTCAAAGGCTAGTTCGGCACAAAGACTTCTGTCCGCGATCTGGTAGGCAGTGGCAGCAGGGCTGAACGCTACCTGCACCTGACTAATAATGTCCTGACCCCCGGGAAGGCTTACCCGCACCCGGTAAAGTCCGGTACGTTCCGCTGTATAAACCGGGGCCGTTTCTCCGGGAATCCCAACAAATCCGGCGCCGGTATCCAGGAACCATTCATACCCGGTGGCATCGGGCGTGGTGGCATTCAGCGTAACAGTGTCACCTTCACAGGCGGCCACCGGGGGTCCCAGCAGGTTGTCCACGATCGTGCAATCCAGGGCATCATCGGGGTGTTGTACAAAAATCTCACCGCTGAACTGGATTGAAAATCCGGAGTTGGCATTGCTGAAATTGTTGATCAGCAGTAAGTAGTCCTCACCTTCACCGACCTCGAGCCAGGGCTCATACAAATACGTATTGGGATTCCCGCTGGGGTCCTCCCCCACTCCCATATAGACTTCCCCGTCCCGGTTGTCGTAAAAATTGCAGCGGACGGGTTCCCCCAGGGTGCCGCAGTCCGAAGCCCTGTAGAGGGCGAAATCCCAGTCCTCGGAAGCATCGAAGCTGATGTTGAACCCCAATTGTCCGGAGGCCCCGGTCCTAAACCGGTACCATGCTGAATTGGATTCTATGTATCCCGAAAGGGTTTGTTCCAGACATCCCGATTCTTCGGCTGGCCCGAAATCGTTCACCCCAAACCCCTGAACCCCGCCACTGACAGGGGTATTATTGCAGATGGGGATCGCAGAGGCACAGTCCGGGGACACCTGAGAAAACAGGTTGCCCCAAAACAACATGAATCCAACGATCAGAAAATGGGTTTTCCAATGCATAAAATGTGGGATACTCCTATTGTCAACTTAAAAATAGAAGTGGCACCGGCTTAACACTAATTTATGTTGTGTACCCCTGCGAATGGGCCATAAAGTGCCATTTTATGTATATCTTTGCCCTTTATAAATCGCATGTTTGATGAAAATTGATCCTGCCTTGGAGACTTCTCAGGATTCCTACGGGGATGAACATTTTTCCGCTTCTGAAGAAACACCGTTACGGGAAGATGCCTTTATTCTAAGTGATGCAGAAAAAATGGAGCGCATCTCCCAAAATGTGAGGGATATCATGCTCACCCTGGGGCTTGACCTCGATGACGACAGCCTCAAAGGCACCCCGGACCGGGTTGCCAAAATGTACGTCAGGGAGATCTTCGGGGGCCTGCACCCGGAGCGCAAGCCAAAATCCTCCACTTTTCGGAACAAATACAAGTACGGGGAAATGCTGGTGGAGAAGAATATCACGGTATACAGCACCTGTGAACACCACCTGCTTCCCATTGTTGGAAGGGCACATATCGCCTATATTTCGAACGGTTCAGTCGTTGGCCTCTCCAAGATGAACCGGATTGTGGATTACTTCGCCAAAAGACCCCAGGTGCAGGAACGGATGAACATACAGATCGTGCGGGAACTCCAGAAAGTTCTGGGCACCGAGGATGTCGCCTGTGTGATCGATGCCAAACACCTGTGTGTCAACTCCCGGGGGATCCGCGATGTAGACAGCAGTACGGTGACTGCCGAATATGGGGGACGCTTCAAGGAAGAAGGGGTTCGGAGGGAGTTTCTCGATTACATCAACCTGGAAACCGAATTCTAAGGAAGCTTGCCTATGGCCCTTTATGAGGAACAGACCCTGAAGATCTACAATTCCCTAAGCAGTGAGAAAGAAGTTTTCGAACCCATTCACGAAGGCCATGTAGGGATGTACGTATGTGGCCCCACAGTGTACAGCAAGGTACACCTGGGGAACTGCCGGACCTTTATGTCTTTCGACATGGTCTACCGCTACCTGCTCCACCTCGGGTACAAAGTCCGGTATGTGCGAAATATTACGGACGCCGGCCACCTTGAAGACGATGCCGATCAGGGGGAAGACAAGATTTCCAAAAA
>JAWWDW010000372.1:0-2920 GCA_033719735.1 Robiginitalea sp.
ATCCCAGAGATATTCCACGGCATTCAGCGATTGATTATAAAAACTGTGTTCCGTGTAGGCCACGCCCGAGGCATCTGTTGTAAAGTCAGCGACGGGCGGATCGTACACCAGGATGATCTGTTCGGTCTGATCGCTCCCAGACTGGCCCGTGGCCTGCAGGCTTACCCGGTACTCTCCGCTTGCTGCAAAGGTGTGCTCAGGATGGACTTCTGTGGAGCCGGTCCCGTCGTCGAAATCCCATACATAGCTGTCGGCATAGAGGCTGTTGTTCTCAAAGGCTATGGTCAGGGGTGGACAACCGGCTGAGTCCGGTTCAAAACCGGCCTCCGGCGGCGGAGGCAGTATTTGGATATGCCGGAGGGCCGTATCCGAGCAATGGGCAGAATAGGCTTCCAGGGTAATGGTGTATTCCCCGTAGGTGGGGTAGTCATGGTAGACGGGATCCCTGCTGGGACTGCTTCTTCCATCGCCAAAATCCCACTGATAGCTCCAGCTTCCGGCGGTCTCATTGCTCAGTTCCACCCGGAGATCCGGGTATTGAAGGACCAGGGGCGTAGCTGTAAAAGCGGCTTCCGGGCCGGGGTAGATCTCCACGCTGCCGTCCACCTCGTCTGTACAACCAAAGGCTGTTTCTATGGTCAGATGGGTAGGAAACACCACCGGGGGACCGTCGGAAGGGATCTCATAGCTGTGTATGGCCCAGTTGGCGGAGGTGGTCCGGCTGCTGCCATCACCGAAATCCCAGGTATAGGAGGCATAGCCTTCGCTGCCCCTGAGGACCACGTCGGCCGGACTGCAGAAATCCCCTTCGTCCACCGACAGGCTCATGTCGGGATAGGGATGGACCTCTATGACCAGGGTGTCTCCCACCTCGGTTTCCAGCACATCGTCTTCCTGGATTTCCACCACCTTGTGGATGATGTACTCGTTGCGTCCCAGCTGGTTGTTCAGAAAGAGGGTAAATACACCTTCGGGCAGGTTGACCAGGGTTTGCGGGGCCCCCCTGAGCTCCAGGTGGAGTTCAAAGCGCGAAGTGTCCACCTCCCCGGTGATAAGGATTTCCGCAGTGCTCTGGTTGTTGTCGCGATCACACCAGGCCTCATCGTCGGTCAGGAATACGGCATTCGGGGGACCCTGGGCCATAACAAGACCACCCACCGAAAGAAAACATAGAATCCCGATGAAAAGTCTTGTGGCCCGTACAATCATATAATCAGATATCTATGTTGATCTATAGGTCGTTAAAATCCCATTCCCCGCGGAAGGGACGGGTGAGCATGGCATCGGCATCTGCATCGTCCGCAAAGCGTTCGTGTGCCGGCTTCCATACCAAGGTTCTCTCAAGCGAATAGGCATTGTTGGCAATGTTGCACAGGGCGGATGTCCGGTGCCCGGTTTCCACATCCGAAACCGGACGGGTCCTCTTCTTGATGGCGTCGATCCAGTCCCGGTAATGATTGTCGCTGGTATAGAGGGGCGTGTCACTGTCTTTCAGCTCGAATTTAGTGAGTCCCTCGATGTCTGAGCGGTAGAAGCCGCGGCTCACCTCGATCTTTCCTTCCGAGCCCAGGAACTGGACCGCGTTGAAACTGCCCCAGTCCACATGGTTCAACACTACTCCGTTTTCGTATACCATTTTTAATCCCCTCGTGCCTCTTTTCTCCGGCGGGATGAACTTCACCGGTCCGGAGGTATCCATGCCCAGGGCCCACTGGGCAATGTCGAACATATGCGCTCCCCAGTCGGTGATCATTCCGCCCCCGAAGCCCTGGTATTTCCTCCAGTTGGGGAATCCTCTGAACTCAATGCCCGGAGCCAGTTCGGAGTTATAGTTCCTGAACAGTGATGGCCCGACCCAAAGGTCCCAGTTCAGGAAATCAGGCTCGGGTTCTGCAGGCAGCTCGCAGGCCATCCAGGGATCGCCCACACTCACATTGACCTCTTTGATCTCTCCGATGTATCCGTTGTACACCATCTCACTGGCATGTCTGAAATTCCTCCAGGAACGTTGCATGTTGCCGGTCTGGAACACCCTGTCATACTTGCGGGTGGCATTGACCATGGCACGTCCTTCCGCCACCGTGGCAGCCAGGGGTTTTTCGCAGTAGATGTCCTTGCCTGCCTTGGCCGCATCCACCGCCATCATGGCATGCCAGTGATCTGGAGTAGCGATGACCACGGCATCGATGTCCTTTCGTTCCAGCAGCTCGCGGTAGTGCTCGTAACCATCCACTTTCTGCTCCCCATTGAATTTCTTCTTATTGTGTTTCTCGGCCAGGGATTTAAAGCGATTCAGTTTATGTACATCCACGTCACAGGTCGCCAGTACGATGGTCTCAGGGCAGTCCCCAATGCTCCTCAGCAATCCAAGGCTCTGTGCGCCCACTCCAATGTAACCCAGGTTGATCCTGTCGCTCGGGGCGATCCGGCCGGGACCTCCCATTACATGACTTGGTATCACCGTAAATGCACCGGCTGCTGCTGCCGATTTGCCAATAAACGCTCTTCTTTTCATCGTATGTGGTTTTAGTTAATGTTTGAGGCTTGATCCGTAAATGTAGCAGATGATCCTGAAAATCCAATGGAAGCCCGGGCTTTAATAGAGTTCTTTGTCCTCCATCCCGTCCCACTCATCCAGCAAGGATCGCATTTCCTGCATCTCTATCTGCCGGCTGGCAAGCTCCCTGACTTCCGGATCCCTGCCCAGCTCCTCGTACAGGTGCCTGTCCATGAACCCGAGTCTTTCAGCAGTGAGCCGGTCGCTGCTGTAATATACATCCCGGATATCTGCCCAGTAGATGGCCGACAGGCACATGGGACAGGGTTCAAAATTGGAGTAAAGCACGGCTCCGGTCAGGTGGGGTTGCTTTTCCCGGTCGCAGGCATGACGGATGGCAGTGATCTCGGCATGTGCCGTGGG
>JAWWDW010000373.1:0-2905 GCA_033719735.1 Robiginitalea sp.
ATGAGTGCTCGATTAGGAGTCCGGAGGAAATCGACCGGGGGTTACAACGCATCTGGGACGCCATGCTCAGCAGTATGTACGAAGGCTGTCACCGGAAAGGGGAATTGCCCGGCGGATTAAATGTAAAACGACGGGCACCGGAGCTCTACCAGAACCTCAAAGGGGCGACCCCCTACTCCGGTCCGGAGACATGGCTGCAGTCCATTCGTAAAACGGAAGTGAAGTTCCGGCAGATCCTCAAATGGGTGAGCTGCTTCGCTATTGGGGTAAACGAAGTAAACGCCGCCCTGGGCCGGATCGTGACGGCACCGACCAATGGCAGTGCCGGGGTCGTGCCCGCGGTTTTGATGTACTACCTGGTCATCGAAAACCACCAGGCGGGGTTTGAACACATTCGCAAATTCCTGATGGTAGCCGGGGAAATCGGCAGCCTTTTCAAGAAGGGGGCCACCATCTCAGCGGCAATGGGTGGGTGCCAGGCGGAAATTGGGGTATCCTCAGCCATGGCAGCAGGGGCCCTTACCGAACTCCTTGGGGGAAGTCCCGAGCAGGTGCTGTGTGCTGCAGAAATCGCCATGGAACACCACCTGGGGCTTACCTGTGATCCGATTGGCGGGCTGGTACAGGTGCCCTGCATCGAACGCAACTCGATGGGGGCCATAAAGGCGATCAGCGCTGCCGAGCTCGCCCTGGATTCCGATCCGGCCACAGCCAAGGTCCCCTTTGATAAGGTCGTTCAAACCATGTGGGAAACGGCCCGGGATATGAATTCCAAATACAAAGAAACCTCCCAGGGGGGGTTGGCGGTAGGGGTGAACCTCAGCGATTGTTAAACCCTCATTCCCCTGGGGAGCAGTCTTGCACCCTTCGGGTGTCTACCAGGTAGATGATTTTCCAGCGGGTCCCGTCGTGGAAGAGTTGAAAGGAGTTTACCCCACAGTGGTGAAAAGCCCCCTGCAGATAAAACTCATAGGGTGTCCAAGCATGGGCCATATCCCCGTCGGTCTGGATTCGGTATTCAAGCAACCGTTCCTCGATCTTCAAGGTATCCGGCAGGTTGGCCATGGAAGTGAGGAACGACTCAGCCGATTCATGGACCAGGACCGGGCTTCCGGAAGCATCCCTCCCAATGCGTTGCATATGGAGGGAGTCCGCCAGAACGCTTCGCATCCGGGCCGTATCCCGCTTGTGGAATCCCTCAAAAAAAGAATCGATCGTCGCCCGTACCGCTGTTTGGGTGTCTGTCTGGGCGTGGCTATTGAAAAGGAAGAGGGAAAATAGAATAAGGAGGGCTGTTTTCATCTGGCACAGGATTGTTCCTTTCAAAGGTAACCGAATTCTGCGGACATTCTACCCGGCATATGCCCGGAACAAGGAAAAAGTCCCTGCTAAATATGTACCTTTAGACCGTTAAATCAGGATACATGTCTACGGCCAGGAAGGAATACAAGCGAATCACGGTGAAATCCCTCATCGAAATGAAACAGCAAGGGGAAAAAATCTCCATGCTTACAGCCTACGATTACTCCATGGCCAAGATCGTGGATTCGGCCGGGGTAGATGTAATCCTGGTGGGGGATTCCGCCAGCAATACCATGGCTGGGCACGAAACCACCCTCCCCATCACACTGGATCAAATGATCTACCACGCGAGTTCCGTGATCCGCGCGGTCAAAAGGGCGCTGGTGGTGGTGGACCTGCCCTTTGGCAGTTACCAGAGCGACCCGAAGGAAGCCCTGCGTTCCGCCATCCGCATCATGAAGGAGAGCGGGGCCCATGCCGTAAAACTCGAAGGGGGTATTGAGGTAAAGGACTCCGTAAAGCGGATCCTCAAGGCGGGAATTCCGGTGATGGGGCACCTGGGGCTCACCCCCCAGAGCATCTATAAATTCGGTACCTACACCGTCCGGGCCCGGGAGGAGAAAGAAGCGGAGAAATTGCTGGAAGACGCTGAAATGCTCGAAAAACTGGGCTGCTTCGCCCTCGTCCTTGAAAAGATTCCCGCCTCCCTGACCGAAAAAGTTTCCCAGAAACTATCCATCCCGACCATTGGGATTGGTGCCGGGGTCAAGGCAGACGGCCAGGTCCTGGTGATCCACGACCTTTTGGGGATGACCCACGAATTCAACCCCCGCTTCCTGCGCAGGTACATGAACCTGTACGAAGATATGAGCGCGGCCATCGGGCAGTATGTCTCCGATGTGAAAAGCAGGGAATTCCCCAACGAACAGGAACAGTACTGAAAACCACCTAACCCCTTGCGTTCAACCCCCACCCTCCCATTTTTGTGACTCTCCCCCAACATAGTACGTCCGAAAACCTGCAGGTCCTCTATGAGGACAACCACTTGCTGGTAGTCAACAAACGGCCAGGGGATATCGTTCAGGGGGACCAAACCGGGGATACCCCCCTTTCCGAAGTGGCAAAAGGCTATATAAAAAGGAAATACCAAAAGCCCGGAAACGTCTTCCTGGGCGTGGTCCACCGCCTGGACCGCCCGACTTCCGGGGCATTGCTGCTTGCCCGAACCTCAAAGGCACTCAGTCGGATGAATGCGCGGTTCAAAGAAAAAGAGGTGCGCAAAACCTACTGGGCCCTGGTCTCCTCCCCTCCCCCCGCGGAGTCTGGGAGGCTCGTGCACTGGCTCAGGCGCAACCAAAACCAAAACAAGTCCTATGCGCATCCCAATGAAGGCCCGGACCGCAAAAAAGCGGTCCTGAATTACCGGGTACTGAAGGCCCTGGACCGCTACTACCTCCTGGAAATTGATTTGGAGACAGGGCGCCACCATCAGATCCGTTCCCAGTTGGCAGCCATCGGATGCCCCATCAAAGGGGACCTCAAATACGGCTTTCCCCGGTCCAACCCGGATGGAAGCATACACCTTCATGCCCGTCACCTGGAG
>JAWWDW010000374.1:0-2899 GCA_033719735.1 Robiginitalea sp.
ACCGCGTACGTCTTGCAAATAGCAAATCTGTAGGGAGTATTGACAGCATTGAAAAAAACAAGGCCAACGTGAACTACGGGCAATTTACCACCAATGTGAGTTTGGATCAGTTGGAACTCGTGGAAGCTACTAAAAAATAGCGTTTTGGAGCCTTTTAAATGAAGTTTTTGTTGTCCTTTCAAAATTGGAGGGGTGCCTCCTCCACCCCCAGCCACAAGGTACTTCAGAGCCCTGAAATCCCACAGCAGTCGCTTCCCCGTTTGTGTAAAGTTGACAATAGTTAATAAAGTATTCGGAACCCCTTTTCGGCCTTTGAAGGAACCACCTCAATTTCCACCCCGGCGACCCGTGCGCTTTCGGGCCCCTCTTTACACCAGGCTATGAATTGTTCCATCCCAAAGGGTTCGCCCTGTACCTCTGCCATCACCCCGCCATTCTCCAGGTTTTTTACCCAGCCGGAGAGGCCCAGGGCCGTTGCCCGGGCCTGGGCGCTCTTCCTGTAGAAAACGCCCTGTACCTTGCCTGTTATGGTTAATCGTTTTCGTTTCATGGCTTGCTTTTTATGGATGTGTTCTGGCTCCGCCTTCCCGGGCGCTGTTTCTTGCCAGGGGATCACTACCTTTGTGTCATGGACGGATCGGAAGGTAAAAAAATCATTCTATTTGACGGGGTTTGCAACCTCTGCAACGGAGCGGTCCAATGGATTATCCGACGGGATCAAAAGGACGTCTTTCGGTTTGCCTCCCTGCAGAGCGAGATCGGGCGGGAACTTACCCGGTCGCGTCAAATCGATACGGATCGTGTCGACTCCATCATCCTGATCGATCCCGGGGTGGCCTATTACATCAAGTCCGATGCGGCCCTGGAAATAGCCCGGGAATTAAGGGGATACCGTATCCTGCCAGGATTGTTTGGATGGATCCCGAAGCGTATCCGGGACGGCGTCTACGACCTGGTAGCCCGCAACCGCTATCGAATGTTTGGAAAAAAACAGGAATGCATGGTGCCTACCCCGGAGCTGAAGGGCAAGTTCTTAGAAAGCGCCTGAAGGAGCTTACGCACAGCAAGTTACTTTTTTCTGTCCTTGTGGCTTACCTCGTCCAGGTGGTCATCCCAATTTTTCACATGAGGCTTTCCAAGTTTGCCCACCGATTTGGCCACCAGCATCGAAACCGTGGCATCCCCGGTTACATTGACTACCGTACGGAGCATGTCCAGGGGCCGGTCCACAGCAAAAATCAGGGCGAGCCCGATGGCCAGTTTGTCGGAGGGGAAATTGATAGATTCCAACACGATCACCAGCATCACCATTCCGGCCCCGGGAACTGCCGCAGACCCGATAGAAGCCAACAAGGCCGTAAGGATGATGGTCAGCTGGCCGGCCAGGCTCAGCTCAAACCCGAGCGCCTGGGAAATAAACACGGCAGCCACGCCCTGATACAGGCTGGTGCCGTCCATGTTGATGGTGGCCCCCACGGGCAGCACAAAACTGGAGACCTCTTTGTCCACCCCTATATGCTCTTCCACCCGTTCCATGGTCACCGGGAGGGTGGCGGCACTGGAACTCGTGGAAAATGCCAGCAGTTGGGCCGGGCTGATGCGGCTGAGGAACTGGAAGGGGTTGTAGCGGGTAAAAACCGAAACCACCACGCTGTAAAAAACGATCATCAGCACAAGGCCCAGCACGACTACGCCGCCGTATTTTAAGAGCGCGAGTAAGAGGTCGGGGTCCCCGGAGGTGACCACCACGTTGGCTAGCAGGGCAAAAACGGCCACCGGGGCCGTCAGCATGATCAGGTCCACCATCTTGAGGACCACATCGTTGAGGGCATCAAAAAATTCTTTCAACGGCCGTGCCGCCTTTTCCCCGATCAGCAGCATGGAGATCCCCAGGAAGATCGTAAAGAAGATCACCTGCAGCATCAGGCCGTTATCACTCACCGCCCTGAAGGCATTGTCAGGGACCATGTCTACCAGGAATTGAAGCGGGCCCTGGTCCTTCTGCCGGCTGGCCTCCTCCAGTTTCGAAGTTACCCCGGCATCGGAGGCATAGGTTTCCGTAAGCTGGGCGATGGTCTCTTCCGATATCCCGTTTCCGGGCTTTAGCAGGTTTACCAGGATCAATCCGATCGAGATCGCGACGATGGTGGTAATGATATAGATCCCTATGGTGCGAAGGCCGATGTTCTTGAACTTGCTGATGTCCTTAAGATCCGATATCCCCTTGACCAGGGAGGCCAGGATCAGGGGGATGGCGATCAGTTTGAGCAGCTTTACAAAAATGGTCCCGAATGGGTTGATCCAGTCCTGTACAAAACCGGCACCCCAGTCCGGATAGGTCATTGCGAATCCGAAAAGGATCCCAAAGAGCATTCCGATCAGGATCTGCCAGTGCAGTTCGAGCTTCCTCATAGGCGGGTATGGGTTTAAGGCCGGAAGATACTATTTTTAAGGGAACCCCTGTAATGAGGCCCCTACATTTTGGAGAGGCGGGAGAGCAAATAGAAGTCCGCCAGAACCAGGGCAGCCATGGCCTCCACGATGGGAACAGCCCTGGGGACCACGCAGGGGTCGTGCCTTCCCTTTCCCTGGAGCTGTACCATTTCCCCGTCCCGATTTATGGTCTCGTACTCCTGCAGCAGGGTTGCCACGGGTTTAAAGGCCACGTTGAAATAGATGTCCATACCGTTGCTGATCCCACCCTGAATACCTCCAGAATAATTGGTCCGGGTACTGCCATCGGGGTTGAAGGCATCGTTATGTTCACTGCCGCGCATGCGGACGCCCTCAAAACCGCTGCCGTATTCAAAGCCTTTGACCGCATTAATGGACAGCATCGCCTGTCCGAGTCGGGCATGGAGTTTGTCGAAGACCGGTTCCCCAAGCCCCGGGGGCACGT
>JAWWDW010000375.1:0-2895 GCA_033719735.1 Robiginitalea sp.
CCGATGAAGTACTTGGCAACGTACGGGATGTTTTGAATAAGCTTAAGGAGGTTGACACAGAAACCAAAGACTATAACAATACCTATCTCCGGTTACAAACACGGATCAGCCGCCTTCGGCAATCCGTCGCAGAAATTATACAGACGCTCTATGACAAGAGGGAGTCGGAAACCTATGCCCTCTTCCACCAGAGACACCTGCCAATCTGGCAAAGTTTTCAGGATGCCAAAAAAGGGGATACACAATCCGTTTCCAGGCCTGAAACCCTTACGAAACCAGACATAAGGGTATCAGAGTTGCTCCAGACCCATAAGGAAAAACTGTTTTTCCTCCTGATTTTGGGGCTCGTGTTAACCGCATTTATCATCTACTTGAAAAGGCAGTTGGTAAAGACGATTGGGAAAGAAGCCGCAGCAGACAAAGCATCTGCATCATACCTCTTATTCAGGGCACCGGCCCTGGTGGTTGCCTTTATACTGATCTTTGTGGGCAGGCTCCAACTGCTGGAAGGAACCCGGTTCCTGGGGGATATCCTTCTGATAGCGTTGCTCCTGATCGCCATCTCCTTGATAATACATCAAATTCCCAGCCGCTTCCGCGGCCTGATTTACTTTTCCGTTGTCTTTATAGTGCTGGATTCCATAAAGACATACGTGTGGTTTCAATCACTGCACTATCGGATCTATATGCTCGTTGAAGCTTTCCTGATGGCCGGGGTCCTTTTTTATTTCCTGAGGCCCTACCTGGAGACCCGGAAACTGTTGACCACCCCCATTGGAAATTTTATGATCCGCCTGCTCCCTCTGGCCTATTTCCTCTGTACTGTTTCAGTGATATCGAACATCCTCGGGTACACCAACCTCGCGGACCTGACCTTGCGCATAGTTACGCAGTCTGGTATCGCTGTCATTATCGCTTACGGGCTTTTGATCGCCTTCGAGAGTGTCTTTATCAGTTGGCTGGAACAGCGCTACCACCGGACCGCGGACCCTGACATCGCACACCTGGCTTTCCTGAAGAAACGAACCTCACAAGTTCTTCGTGTTTTGGTCATTTTCTTGTTTGTGATCGGCTTCCTGAATATCATTGACGAGTTCCGCACCGTCATGGATTTTCTGAGCAGTGTGATGAACGAGCCATATGTAGTGGGCAACCTGACCTTTACCCTGGGGTCCGTTTTTATGTTCCTGCTGATTTTGACCCTTTCCTACGTCATTTCCCGTTTGATTTCGTTCCTGGTCAGTGACGACTATGGCCTGCTCCGTTTTTTCCGGCTTCCCAAGGGAATTCCCACTGCGATTTCCCTGGTGCTTCGCTACAGCATCATCGCCTTCGGCATTGTTCTGGCATTGTCATACCTGAACGTGGACCTCAGCAAATTCAACCTGATGGCCGGTGCCCTGGGGCTGGGGATTGGCTTTGGCCTGCAGACGGTGATCTCCAATTTCGTATCCGGGCTGATCCTCGTCTTTGAACGGCCCATCCTGCCAGGGGATACCATAGAGGTAAACAACCTGTTTGGGAAAGTATCCAGGATCGGGGTGCGGGCTTCCAGCATCACGACCTATGACGGGGCCGAAGTGGTGGTTCCCAACATGAACCTGATCTCCAACGACCTGATCAACTGGACCCTGTCCGACAGCATCCGACGGGTTGAAATCCTGGTAGGGACCACCTATGATGCCGATCCCAACCAAGTGCTGGAGATCCTCAGGGAATGTGCCACGGAACTGGAATACGCCATCAAGGAGCGGGACCCCCTGGTCCTGTTTACAGAATTCGGGGAAAGCTCCCTGAATTTCAGGCTGCTTTTCTGGGTTCCCTTTGAAAAGGGGCTGACCGCCAAAAGCGAAGTCTCCATTGCCATTTATAACCGGTTTAAGGAGGCAGGGATCCAAATCCCCTTCCCGCAACGGGATGTTCATATCAAAACACTTTCCAAAGGCACGGATCCCATCCCCGAAACGGATGGGTAAGGGGGTGGTAAAGGGGACCCAAATCACTATTGTGACCTAAGTCATTTAATCAATATCGCGTTTCAGCTACATTTATAGGAAACTGGCTCCTGATGAACCCCTTCAGAGAATTCAATATTGCCGACTGGTTCTCTTTTTACAGGATCCTGGCCATCCCGTTGCTTATGGCCTTCCTGCTGATAGGTGACAGGGATTTGTTTACATGGTTCCTGCTGGTGAGCTACTCCACGGATGCCATCGATGGCTTCCTGGCCCGTCACTTCAAACTGAGCAGTGCCCGAGGGGCACAGCTGGACTCCCTTGGGGACCAGCTGACCCTGATCGCCGGCCTGCTGGGCCTCTGGACCTTTGAAAGGGTCTTCATCCTGGAGAACCTCGTCCTGATCTCCATCGCGTTCCTGCCCTATATCCTGCAGATGATCATTGCCTTTATCAAATACGGCAAGGCCACGGCCTTCCACACCTATCTGGCAAAAACCTCTGCCATCCTGCAGGCGGTCTTCATCCTGTGGACCCTCTTCTTTGGCCCGGTCTACTGGCTTTTCTATGTGATGATCGCCGTGGGGATCCTGGAGACCATTGAAGAGATCACCCTCATTTTTATGTATGACCAGTGGGTAAAGGATGTAAAAGGCATTTACTGGGCGTGGAAGGATGAGCGCCGGAAGTAACCCGCCTGGAATTTGCATAAAATCTTCCGGCACTTACAATTCTTGGCAAAAGTTAATTTCACCTTTACCTGGGTTCGCGTTTCCTTTTGTATTTTAAAATGCTTAAACCTCATCCCTACCTTTAGAAGGTAGCTGGCTTCCATAAACAGGAATTAATATACCGTCATGGCGTCCAAAAGAACAATCCTGAAGCGCGCTGGCATCGGCCTTGGAGTGCTGTTGATCCTCCTGCTGGTACTGCTGCCCAC
>JAWWDW010000376.1:0-2876 GCA_033719735.1 Robiginitalea sp.
AAGCGCCTTCCGGATCCCGATTTCCCGGGTCCGTTCCTTGACCACAATCAGCATGATGTTACTGACCCCCACCACCCCGGCAATAATGGTACAGATCCCGACAAACCAGAAAAACAGTTTGATATTTCCGGTGAGGGAGTAGTACCGCTTGGCCTCCTCCAGGGCGCTCCAAACCTCCAGGGCGCTGTCGTCCTCGGGGTGGATGGTGTGCACCTGGGAGAGGTACTGCCTGAGCTCATCCTTAAAGGCGACGGCCTCAGCTACCGCCTGGTCGAAGGTCTCGGCAGCAGGTAGGGTAAAAGCCATGTTGTTAATACGGTCTCCGCCGTTAAAGACCTTTTGAGCCGTGGATACGGGTATATACATGGTCTCCTCTTCCCGTTCCTGTTGTTCTTTGAACACCCCGACGATCTTAAAGGGGATCCCGGAAATATCCACGTATTCCCCAATGGGCGAATCCAGGTGACCGAAAACATCCTTTCGGATCTTATTGCCGATTACCAGCGTCTTCGCGGTGTTTTCAATGTCGGTGTAATTGATGAAGCGCCCCTCCACCATTTATGCGTTCTCGATAAACTGAAAATCCTCGTGAACACCACGGACCCCGTATACCAGGGCCTCATTCCCATAGGTGACCGAAATGCCCCGCACGAAAATCCGCGCAGAATTGTATTCGATCCTTGGCGTATTCTGTGCAGACCAGTTGCTGAAGTTTTCGTTCCGCAGCTGGATCCGCCTGCCGGGGTTCAGGCCTTTGTATTCTTTGGTAGTAAGTCCGGGCCACACCCAGACGGAAGTGGAGGCGTCCTGTTCGAACTCATGGGCGATCCCGTTGCGCATGCCCTGTCCGAAGCCAAGCAGGATCACCAGGATGAAAATCCCGGAAGCCACAGAAAGGCCGGTAAGGAACGTGCGTAATTTATTCTTGCGGATGGTGTCGAAGATCTCCTGCCATCTCTCGAGATCAAACATGTGGTTGGTGTTTTGATTGATGAAAGACGTTAAAGTCTATACAATAGACTGTGAAACAACAGAATTGTTACAGGCCACCTCGTTTAAAAAGTGTTAATCTTTATTAAGATTTTACCTTTCGGTACACCACGAAGATGAGGACCCCGACCAGGAGGTAGGGAATGGCCATCAGGTAGACGATCCCGTTATTGATGCCTTCAGCCACTGCATTGTCCCCATTGCTCTCCAGCACGGCCCGGCACATGGCACATTGTGCCGCGGCCTGTTGGGCAGAAAGGAGCAGCATCAGCAGAAGTGCGAAATAGGATTTCTTTGGGACCATCAATAAGGATAATAGGGTGAAATCATAAGGTAGACAACAACCCCGGTTACGGCTACATAAAGCCAGACGGGAAACGTGATCCGCGCCAGTTTCCGGTGGCCCTTGTAATCCCCGAGGTAGGCTTTGGCATAGGTGCGCAATACCAGCGGGATGACGACGATGGAAAAAAAGATGTGGCTGATCAGGACGATGAAATACAGGGTTCTAAGCCACCCCTCCCCTCCATAGGGCGTAGAATCAGAGGTCATGTGGTAGGCCACATACATCACCAGGAACAGCAGGGACAAACCAATGCAGGTAGTCATTAGCTGCTGGTGAAGCCGCTGTTTTCCCTGTTTTATGGCCCAAAGGGCTGCCAGCAACAATACCGCCGTTATGCCATTGATGGTGGCATAAATGGGGGGCAGGAACCCAAGGGGTGCCACATCGGGGATGCGTACCCCGAAGAGGATTACCACTACCACGGGCACGGCAATCGATACAATGGTGATCCAGCGGTTCAGGCGCTGCTCCTTTAGTTGTCGGCTATCTTCCATCTTCTTCCACTAACAGTTTGCGGATGTCTTCTTTTAAAATACTGATCTGCTCGGTCTCCCCCTGTTCGTTGGTTCCCTGTGACTGGGGGATCATCCCCCGGTAATAGATAATCGGGTTCCCGAATGCGTCCTTTCGGGATCGGATATACCCTTCCCGGTCAATCAGGGCAAAGAGCCCGGAATGCTCGAACCCGCCCGGGACTTCCGGCATCTCCTGGGCAAAGATGTTGAAGCCCGCATTGGCCAGGTCGAAGATTTGCTCCGAATCACCGGTGAGCAGGTGCCAGTCCATGTCGGTAATTCCATAGGTCTCGGCGTACTCCTTGAGGACCCTGGGGGTATCGTACTGTGGGTTGATGGTGAAGGAGGCGACCCCGAAGTCCTCGAATTCGCGGAATTCTTCCTGCAATTGCACCAGGTTCCTGTTCATCACAGGGCAAATGGTGGGGCAGGTGGTAAAGAAGAATTCCGCGACATACACCTTCCCCAGGTAATCCTTATCGGTAACCAGCATGCTGTCCTGGTTGAGGAGCGCAAAAGGGGGGACCTTTCTTCTTTCCCCGTTCAGGGTGATGTAGGAAAGCGGCTGGTTATCCGGGTCCTGGCTGATCCGGTCGTGTTCCACCACAGAACCTTCCCTGAGCCGGTCCACGATCCGCGGCACAAAAATGATTCCGAAGATCAGGATGATCAGCGCTACCCAGATATAGTTGTATTTGCCTTTCCTCAACGTGTTGTCAGCTTTCTTAGTTGCGTTCTGCCTGGTTTTTTTTCAGCGCCAGGCGGTATTCGGCCAGGATGATTTTTACATCGTCCTTCATTTTGTTGTTCAGATCTGCTACCGATGTGGTGTTAAACCCGTATTTGGTCCCCACATCCTCGTCTTCCTGACGCCCGCGGAGCATCCGCTCCTTGTCGATGATAAACACATAGGGGGTGGCCAGGGTCTCATCCAGGTCAAGGTCCGTTTTCAGGCTCGCAAATAATTCCCGTATTTGTGCCGGCTCCCCGTAAACAAAACGCCAGTTCCCGGTATCCGTAAAAGA
>JAWWDW010000377.1:0-2875 GCA_033719735.1 Robiginitalea sp.
AAGAAATATGGCCAGGGGCGGGAGCGCAAATCCGAAATACGGGTTTTCGATGAGATTGAAGCCACCCAAGTCGTAATCCGCAACACCAAGCTCTATGTAAACAGGGAAGAAGGATTTGTTGGGACCTCCCTCCGAAAGGATGAATACGTCACGGACTGCAGTGATATCGATGATATTATTGTCTTTACCCGTCAGGGGGAAATGATGGTGACCCGTGTGGACAGCAAGACTTTTGTGGGCAAGAACATCATTCATGTCGCGGTCTTCAAGAAAAAGGACAAGCGCACCACCTACAACATGATCTACAGGGATGGCCGGGGCGGGGCCAGCTATGTAAAGCGGTTTCACGTCTCTTCCATGACCCGGGACCGACTTTATGACCTGACCACGGGAAAGGCGGGGTCACAGGTATTGTATTTCAGCGCCAACCCCAACGGGGAAGCGGAAGTGGTCACTGTGCATTTGCGCCAGAAGGGAAGCATTAAAAAGCTCAAATGGGACCTCGACTTTGCAGACGTCATGATCAAAGGCCGAAACGCCAAGGGGAATGTGGTGACCAAATACCCGGTTAAGCGGATTGAGCTTAAGGAAAAGGGGCTGTCCACCCTGAAGCCCCGTAAAATATGGTTTGATGAAACGGTCCAACGCCTGAATGTGGATGAGCGGGGGGAGTTGCTCGGGGAATTCACCTCGGAGGACCGCCTGTTGATCATCAACCAGAAAGGCGTGATCAAAACGCCCATCCCCGAACTGACCATGCATTTTGATGAGGACATGATCGTCCTGGAGAAATGGAAGCCGAACAAACCCATAACCGCCATATACTGGGAGGGGGAGAAGGAATTGTTCTATGTTAAACGCTTCCTGATTGAAAACCCGGACAAGGATGAAAATATCCTGACGGACCATCCGAAAACCTACCTGGAAAAGGTGTTTACGGATTACCGACCGGTGGCAGAAGTCGTCTTTGCCAAAAAGCGTGGCAAGGAGCGCAAACCGAACCTGGAGGTAGACCTGGAGGATTTCATATCCGTCAAGGGAATTACGGCCATGGGCAATCAGCTGACGCGCGAAAAGGTCCTTGAGATCAATGCCCTGGATCCCTTGCCGTATGAAGAGCCCCTGCCCAAAGACGCCCGGGACATGGAAGTGGTTGACGAGGAGAATATCGCTCCTTCCGAATCCGGCAAAAAAGATAAAGGCGGCACATCGGGATCCGGATCGGCCGATGACAGCCAGCCGACCCTGTTCTGAGCCTGAAATCCTTCCTGCTTGCGGTGTCGCGGAATTCGAAGAGCAGGGCCGGGGCTTATTCCATTTTATAGGCGGTGCCCCTGGAGCTCTTGGAACTACCCACAAACTTGTATTCAAAGGTGTAGGAATCCCCGGTGGTCGATAGGATTTTCATGTGGATGGGTTTTTCCTCTCCGGGCCCCTGTGGGTTCAGGTTGGTGACAATGTATTCACAATCATTGATCCACCGGATACTGGCCGAGTCTACCTTTCCCAGGTGTTCGGATACCTCCAGGGTTTTACTTCGGGTAAATATGGTGGTCTCTTCTTGTCCGTTCACAATGGCGTCAAAGCGAAAAGTGCCTTCCTGAAATTGCTTGCAATCCCTTTCAGGTGGGGCGCAGCTTCCTATCAGGATCAAAAAGGCGGAAAACAGTAGTGATCTCATGGGGCAAAGATACTACTTAGGCGGGTTTTCAGGGGCCTCAACGGGGCAGGTACTCCCTGAAGCTCCCATCGGAATAAAACACCACGATTTTTTCCACGGTTCGAACCCCATCTTTCGGCGGGGAAGGGGGTTTTTGATCGGAGGTGGGAAGGGCAGGGGGTGACACTTGTTTTTTCGCCTTTTTGGGGAAGCTGCCCTTGCCGTTTAAGAGCCAGTAGAGGTTGACCTCTGGAAAGCGCTGAACCACCTTTAGAACAAAATCGAGGCTGGGTTTGTTGCGTCCGCTTAAAAGATGGGAAATGCTGGAACGCTGCACTCCGATTTCCTCCGCAAAAGCAGTTGCACTCAGGTCATAGTGCTTTAGGATGGTTTCCAGTCGCTCCTGGAATGCAGCAGTGTTTACCATGGTAAAAACGGAATTTGCAGATTCACTACTTCAGGGGTGTCATTGGATCGTATTCTGGCAAAAATAAATGAATGTGCACCTTAATTGAATAGATATAATAGCCTGAAAAACATATCAATACACTTATCAATGGCTTTTTGTTTACTTTGGTAACATTCTGGACGCATTACGACCATTTTTGTGTTTACAAAAGTAATATTATAAATCACATCTGTAACGAAAATTGGCGCTAACTTTGTGAAAACTTGCGCCTGTGTCGGAACGTGCCGCATATGAACAGATCAGGGTTTCTGAAGTTGAGGGCAGGTATTTACCCCCCGAAACCCTGGAGGCATTTTTGACCGCCCGACTCCCCGGGTCGGCCATTGATGTCCTGGGGTACTCCGTTGAAAAAAGACCGGTTTTTGGGGTGCGCTTGGGAAGCGGTCCGATCAGGGTGCTGATGTGGTCCCAGATGCACGGGAACGAATCTACCACCACCAGGGCTGTTCTGGACCTGATCAATAGTCTTATACGAAATGCCGTAATAGAACAGGATGCTTTTGAGTTTTTCCTGATCCCGATGTTGAATCCGGACGGGGCCAGGGCGTATACCCGGCATAATGCAAACGGTGTGGATTTGAACCGGGACGCGCAGCTTCAAAGCCAGCCGGAAAGTATCATCCTAAGGTCGGTATACGGTGAATTTGCACCGCAGTTCTGTTTTAACCTCCACGATCAGCGGACTATTTTCAGTGCAGGGGATCCCCCGAAACCCGCCACGCTCTCCTTTCTGGCGCCCGCAGCAG
>JAWWDW010000378.1:0-2874 GCA_033719735.1 Robiginitalea sp.
GATGTCCTGGCTGGTGACACTGAAATCGATGATGTTGTTGAATTCCCCGGTATCATCCCCCCCGCGGATCCGACCTACCTCAAGATTGATCCGGTCCTCAAATTCGGTGATGATGATGGTGGAATCCCGGTTTACGATGGGATCGTTGGTAAAGGAAAGCCCCAGGGCCTCGCAGAGGTTGATCCACCGCTGCCCATCGTAATAGAAAAGGCAGGATGCTTCCGTGTTGTAGACCAGGGCCCCGCTTGAAGGGGATATGGCTTCCATATCGGCTGTATTAACCCGGGTGATGACCAGCACCTGCTGGGTGCTCTCCAGTTCCAGAAGGGAGGCCGGGTCAATGGTTTGGGGGTTGTCGCCGATCTTGACCTGGGCAGACAATGCCTGGCAAAGAAGCAGGGCGAGGAGTGGGGTGAGGTGCTTCATTTTCATAACGCAGTATTTAGTGTGCTCCTGGGGATCTGGTGCTGTATCCCGAAAGGTTTCCGCGCAGGGAAACAAATTTAAGATTCTGAGGGGAATACCCTTCCATTTTAGCTGGAATTACCTGTTTTCCGGATTAACGGAAACCCCTTGATTTCCAATTGTTAAAAGAAGGACCCCGGCCTGCAGATAAAAAGCATGCCAATCCCCTGCCAACCTGCAATACGTCGTTCATTAACATAAGTTTATGGGCCGCCTTTTTTTTTTTAGGGGAACTTCCTTTTTCTTTATGGTTCCTTAGTACCGATATTAATGAAGAAGTTTTACCTGTTTTTGATGTTGCTGGGTTTTCTGGTCCCGGCAGGGGCTCAGGAGGAAGATCGCAGCCTGCTCCGGGGGACCGTGTTGTACCGGAACTCGGTGGTGCCCAACGAAAACGTGATCAACACCACGGCCCAGCAGGCTACCATAACCAATGAGCGCGGACAGTTTGCCATTCCGGTGAAGGAAGGTGACGAGCTGGTGTTTATGGCGCTGAATTACCAGTTGCAGGTGGTGAAGATCACCGCGGAGATCCTTAAAAACAACCGGTTGGTAGTGGAGGTGACCGAAAAGGTTACCGAACTGGACGAGGTGGTGGTCAGCCCTGAAGACCAGGAGGAGTTCATCCGCCTGAGCAATGAGGATTTCAAAGGGTTCGATTATGATACGGATGAGACCACGGAGGTGGTCAACATTGCGGAAGACCCCACGGTGCGGGGGATGCAGTACGGACTGAATTTTGTCAGCATCTTCAAACTTCTGGCCAACGCCATTGAGGGGGATAAAAAACAGGAAACCCCTCCGCTCAAAGTCAGCGAGGTATTGCGGCAGGTATACGACGACAGTTTCTTTGTCAAAGACCTGAAGATCCCGCAGGACCAGATCGATGCCTTCCTGGTCTATTGCGACAACCAGTTGCCCCCTCGAACCCTGCTGCGCAAGGAAAATGAATTTCAACTTATTGACTTCCTGGTCACCCAAAGTGAAGCTTTCCGAAAAATACAGGAGGAGTAGGCGGGCGACAGCCTTTCTTGCCTTTGTCTTTTTGTGTGTTTTTCCGATCCTGGCGCAGGTCCCGGACAGGCTGCCGGATGAACTCCGGGGACGTATCCTGGAGGACGAGGAAGGGGTTGCCAATGTGCACATCCTGAACCTTTCGGCAAACGACGCCACGATTTCTGATGAAGGAGGGTACTTCACCATCCCCGCCAAGGTGGGGGATACCCTTTTGCTATCTGCCATCCGGTACGAGCGAAAGACCTTCCGCGTGGATGCGGAAATGCTCCGTGCCACGTTGCTTACCATCGAGATGGAACCCTTTGTGAACCAACTCGACGAGGTGGTACTGTTTCCTTATAACCTGAGCGGGGATCTTGACAAGGACCTCTCAAACGTACCCGTGGAAGAGACGGTGACAGCCCGTTCCCTGGGTTTGCCCAATGCAAGCGCAAAGGTAAAGACCCAGTCGGAACGAAAGCTCTTTGAAGCGACCTCAGGATCCGGGCTGATCCCTCTGAATCCGGTTCTCAATGCCATTACGGGACGTACCCGCATGCTGAAAAGGCGCCTGGCACGCGACCGGGCCTACCAACAGACCGAACAGGTGCGCGCGCGCTACCCGGACAGCCTTTTCGTCCGGGAACTTGGGATTCCACAAATCCGCATACCCGACTTCATGTATTTTTGCGAGGTGGATCCGGAATTTGGCCCCCTGGCAATATCGGAAGACCAGCTGGGGATGTGGGAATTCCTCCGGGGCAAAAGCCGGGAATACCGTAAAAACAATGGATTATAACATCTGCCTTTAAATGGTTACTTTTGGGCGCTTTCTGGTATGGATTTTGTCCTGAAACCAGGGAAACACAGCTTGCATGAAAAGATTTATTGCCGTTCTGGGGATTTGGGTTTCCCTCATGCTGTCTTCCTTTTCGGAGGCCCATAAATTTTATGTCAGCGTTACCAACGTGGCGTATTCAGAGGAAGAGGCCTCCCTTCAGATCATCAGCAGGATTTTTATCGACGATCTTGAAGATGCCCTGAAAACCCGATATGAGGTGGACACCCACCTGGCGACCCCGGAGGAATCCGGGCAGGCAGAAGCCTACATCCAGCGGTATTTCAATTCGAAGTTCACCGTTTTTGTAAATGGCAGCCCGGTAGACTATACCTTCCTGGGCAAGCGATACGACAACGACCTGATCGTATGCTATATCGAGGTAGCCGGGATCCCCAAAGAGCAATTGAAATCCGTTGGGATCCAGAATGACATCCTCACGGATTCCTTCGAGGAGCAGAAAAACCTGGTGCATTTTAACATCCTTGGAAAAAAGAAGAGTTTTGTCCTGGTCCGGGAGAATAATAAAGGAATGTTAAACTTGTAGCTGCATTTTAGTAAAACCTCTTAAATCC
>JAWWDW010000379.1:0-2874 GCA_033719735.1 Robiginitalea sp.
AGGGCAGAAAAAGCCAGGGTGGCGGAAATCTCGGTAAGCACGATCCGTTTGAACCGGTCTATCGTCCCGAAAAACTCAGAACCGCTCACATCCACCATCAGCATCATGGTAAGCTCCCGCTCCTCCTCGAATACTTTTACAAAGGGCTCGTTGTAGCGGGCTGTGACGTTCCAGTCAATACTCCTTACATCATCCCCGTACTGGTATTGCCGCACTTCGCTGAAAGTCATTCCCCTCCCTTTGAAAGTGGAATGGTATTCTCCTCCAAAGATATGATCGGACAGACGGCGCGTCTTGATCTCGATCTTTCGGACTTTCTTTAAAAGTTCTTTAGTATCCATGACAGTTCACGGGTAATTTCAGCCTGCAGGCAGGCGGCGGCATTTCAGAAACCCGGGCAGAACCCCTATGGCACCTCTATCTCGTTAACGATCCGGTTGATGATCTCCTCCGAGGTGACGTTTTCGGCCTCGGCCTCATAGGTGATCCCGATCCTGTGGCGCAGGACATCGTGCACTACGGCCCTTACATCTTCGGGTACCACGTAACCCCTTCGTTTGATGAAGGCATAACACTTGGCTGCAGCAGCGATGTTGATGCTTCCCCGGGGGGAGGCCCCGAAGCTGATCAGCGGTTTGAGCCCGGACAGGTTGTATTTTTCGGGATACCGGGTGGCAAAGACGATGTCGAGGATGTACTTTTCAATCTTTTCGTCCATGTAAACTTCCCGAACCACCTGTTGTGCCTTCAGGATTTGTTTGAGACTGACCACAGGGCGAATCTCTTCGAAGGCACCCTTGAGGTTCTGGCGCATGATCAGCTGTTCCTCCGTCATCTTCGGGTAGTCGATTACGGTCTTGAGCATGAAACGGTCTACCTGGGCTTCGGGAAGCGGATAGGTACCTTCCTGTTCCACCGGGTTCTGGGTGGCCATTACCAGGAAGGGTTCGTCCAGGGGGAAGGTCTCATCCCCAATGGTAACCTGACGTTCCTGCATGGCCTCAAGGAGGGCGGATTGAACTTTGGCAGGGGCCCTGTTTATTTCATCAGCCAGGATAAAATTGGCGAAAATCGGCCCTTTCTTGATGGAAAAATCATTTTCCTTCACGTTGTAGATCAGGGTCCCGATAACGTCGGCCGGCAACAAATCAGGGGTGAATTGTATGCGGGAAAAGCTGCCCTTCACCGCACGGGAAAGGGTATTGATCGCCAGGGTCTTGGCGAGTCCCGGGACCCCTTCGAGAAGGATGTGGCCCCGGCCGAGCAATCCGATAAGCAGCCGTTCGATCATGTGCCGCTGTCCCACAATCGTCTTATCCATTTCCTTGATAAGCAAATCTATAAAGGCACTTTCCTGGGAAATTTTTTCGTTTACGGCACTGATGTCAACCGTCCTGGTTTCTTCCATAAAATGGGTTTAGTAAGCGTTTTTCGAATCGTTGGTTAATTGCACCTCGCAAATTGAAAATTTATTTAGTGATTGCCTGTTAACGATTGGTTAAAAATACCGCAAACCCCCCAGTTTTATGATGCTTTTAAGGGATTTTCTTCCTATTTTCACCGGGTATGAAAAGCCGAATAAAGTACTCGAGAATCATCGCGGGAACCATGACCTGGGGACAGGGTGGAAAGCGGCTCTCCACGACCCAGATGGCAGGCCTGATGAACGAATGCCTCGCTTTGGGCATTACCACCTTTGACCACGCCGATATCTACGGGGGTTACACCACAGAGGCCGAATTCGGAAAGGCCTTTTCCCAAAGTGGAATCCCCAGGGAATCCATACAGCTGATCAGCAAATGCGGGATTCAGTATATTTCTGAAGCACGGCCGGTCAAAGTGAAGCATTACGAGTACGGGACGGATTATATCCTCCACTCAGCTACGGCGTCCCTTAAACATTTGAATACCGAGTATCTGGACCTGCTGCTTTTGCACCGGCCGAGCCCGCTCATGGACCCGGAGGAAGTAGCGGCTGCCTTCGCCGCTTTGAGGGATTCAGGAAAGGTCCGGGCCTTCGGGGTCTCTAATTTCACCCCCTCCCAGATCCGGTTGATCGAGTCGGCGGTCCCCGTTGAGGCCCACCAGTTTGAGTGTTCCCTCACGGCAGAAAAGGCGCTCTGGGACGGAACCCTGGATGATTGTATTGTCGGCCGTCGTATGTCGATGGCCTGGAGTCCCCTGGGGGCGTACTACCGGGATTCTGATGAGCAGGTAGGGCGGATCCGGAGTTGTATGGCCCCCCTGTGCGGGAAATACAACGCCTCAGAGACGCAACTCCTACTGGCATGGCTGCTCCGGCACCCGGCCGGAATCCACCCTGTGGTGGGGACCACCCGGCCTGACCGCCTGAAGGAAGCGCAGGAAGCCCTTAGTATCGAATTGGAACTGGAAGACTGGTTTGCCATGCTTCAGGCGAGCCAGGGACATAAAGTACCTTGAAACCCCAACCTATGGAAAAAACAGTATTTATAACCGGAGCGAGCAGTGGCATCGGCAGGGCGACAACCGAATTGTTGGCCGGGAAAGGATATCGCATCATTGCCTGTGGGCGGCGGGAAGAACGCCTCGCGGCCCTCAAAGAGGAATGGGGGGCGAAGCTCCACACCCTGGCCTTTGACGTGCGGGACCGGGATGCCGTTTTCAGGGCGGTGGAATCCCTCCCCCCTGACTTCCGGGAGGTGGACATCCTTATCAACAACGCCGGGAATGCCCACGGGCTGGACCCGATTCAAAAAGGCAGCCTGGATGACTGGGACGCCATGATGGACATCAATGTGAAAGGGCTGTTGTATGTGACCAAAGCCCTGCTGCCATCGCTTCTCAAGGAGGGACGCGGGCACATCATCAATATCGGGTCAACAGCGGGAAAAG
>JAWWDW010000380.1:0-2874 GCA_033719735.1 Robiginitalea sp.
AGGATGAATTTTTCCACGGGATTACGCTCGATAAAATCAAAAATGCGCGCGTAAAACGTCGGGATATCCTCGTCCGCTTCATCCTGGATCTGGCTTTGGCGCACATAAACCGTTTTCTGTCCGGGCAGGTATTCAAAATGGTAGATCCGATCCAAATTTTTAAGGTATAGCGGGGTCTGGGTTATATCTCTGGATTCCACCCACTCCTCCCCGGGCACCACCATGCCGTACTGTCTTGGGAACCGCTCTGAAGGCACTGCCGTCAGCTTGGCGCGGCGTACCTCGCCGTCTTTCTCCAGGGTCAGTTCCACTTCCATCTCAAGGCTGGTGAGTACGCCCTGGGCGTGGAGGAATTCAGGAAATGTCAGGTAATGGATCCCATAGGCCTTGACGAACATGTCGTTTTCTGCCGGGACCACCGGGCGCATCAGTTCCAGTACTTTTTCCAAAGGCACTCCCCCGATGGCCAGCAGGCGGCTGCCGGCCAGTTCCGAATAATCCCGGTGTACCCCCTGCAGATAGACGCCATCATCAAACTGATACAGGACGATGGGCAATTCATGCAGGGGTACCTTTTGTTCCCAGTACCCCAGGACCGTATGCCCGTAACCGAAGGAAGCAACCAGGCGGGCCAAACCCACCAACACCTCATGGGGTGCCATTTTGGGGATCGACTCATGTAATTCGGAAACGGCCCGGTCAAAGGCTTCCGGGGAGGTCTTTTTAAAAAGGAAGGGGTATTCCTGGTGTATGGTTTTCTGGAGGTACCTCAGGTCCGCCTGCCATTGATCGGCGGGTAGTTCCTGTCCTTTATTCTGAAGCGGTAACGCCAACAGGCATACCATAAGGAGTCTGTAAAATAAATTCATCTCAGTTTGCTATCAAGGGTGGTGTTTGGATCTACTTTTTAGACGCGACCCTTCCCCTATTGTTACAGAAAACAGGAACCGCTTTGAGCCCTGCCGGTGTATAAAGCTGAAAACAGGGCACCGGACTCAATTTTTTGGTATCTTGTTAAAAAGATCGCCTTGACACCCAGGTCCCTGCTCCTTTTACTGTTCCTAACCCTGAGTTTTACCAGGGGAACTTCCCAGTCGTATATCGATGTGGTGTCTGCCTCCTACGGCTACAGTCCAAATGCAGATTTTGAAGGGAATCAGGGCCAGACAGACCTTCAGCATGCCGATTTTGGCCTGCTCCTGCCCTTCCCCATCAAAAATGGTCCGGTTCTGATCACCGGGTTGAACTATTTCATGAATCGCCTGCGGGTAGCCCCCACAAGCCCTGAAAGTATTTCATTTTATTCCCTGGCTCCCCGGGTCGGCCTTCAATTCAACTACGGCAACCGATGGACGGGAACGCATGTGATCATCCCGCGTATTTCCACTGCCATAAACAATTCCCGCGACGGGTTTCAATGGGCCACGCTGCAGCTTTTTGAACAGCAAAAACCCTCAGGTTCGTCCCTCAGCCTCGGGCTGTACCTGAGCGAGGAGTCCTATGGCTGGATGCTGGTCCCTATTTTCGGGGGGACTCTGGGAGGCCCGGACGAAGCCTGGGAAATCCGCCTTTTCCTGCCTGCGCGCGGGGATATCAATTTCAGGCTTTCCGACCGGCTCCGGGGAGGCCTTGTTTTCGACGGCCTGGGCTCCACCCACGATTTTGAGAATGCGGAGTTTGGGAAGGCCTATGTGCAACGAATCGCCAACGACCTGCAGGCGTACCTGCAATTCAACTTTGGAAAGTCCCTGACGATGGCCGTTCGGGGTGGGTATTCCTTCTTCCGCTCATACCGGGTTTACCAGGCCGGGGACACGGCGGGGATCTCCCTCGCAAATTTCTTTTTTAAGGACAACCGCACCCCCCTCAATAGTTCGGTGACCGACGGTTTTATTTGCAGTGTCCGGCTGGTGTATCGCCTCTATTTGGAAGAATAGCAAAGCAGGTAGGGCAGTTCGGTCTGTCCTCCCCCACCCTGAAAATCGGGTTCAAACCTTTCCCTGTTTCGGGTTTGCAAACTGGTCCTTCTGGGTTTCCGGGTCCCTGTCCAGGCAGACAAAATCCTTTTCAACCAGGATATGCAGGCTGTCCGCACCTATTTTGAAGGTCGTTTCAAAGCCAACCTTCGGAGAATCCGGCCAGGTTTGAATCCATGGCCGGGGCAACCGAACGGTGATTTTTCCTTGGGCAAAGGAGGCCTCCATATCGGAGATCCCGGGATCGGCCTGCAGACCATACTCAAAATGCTGCTCCGGAAATACCGTCGTGGCAGAAAGGAAACCTTCCCCGGCTAATTGCGAAACCTCGGATTTGCGGAGCCGAAGCCGCACCGAATTGTCTTCGATCCTGATCTTCATCACATGTTAATTTATCCCTAAAGATACGACTTCCAGCGGATCCTTCCGGGACGGGTCTTATGGAATTCAATTACCTTTGCCGGATGCAATCCAAACCCCAGCGCCAAGGAGAATTTATCGCCCTGATGGCTGCATTGATGTCCTCGGTGGCCCTGGCTCTGGACGCCCTCCTGCCGGCCCTGGATCTAATCGGTGATGCCGTTGGCAATCAGGACCCGGCCAGGAACCAGTGGCTGGTGACCCTCTTTTTCCTGGGGGTCGGTAGCGGCCCGCTGCTTTTTGGGCCCATTTCGGATAGTGTGGGCAGAAAACCGGTGGTTTACATCGGTTTCGGGTTGTTTATCCTCGCCAGCTTTTTGTGTGTGGCTTCTGAAAGCCTTGGTGTGATGGTGTTTGGCAGGTTTTTACAGGGCGTGGCCCTTTCCGCCCCCAGGACGATCAGTATCGCCATGATCCGCGACAAGTTCAGCGGAGACTACATGGCGCGTATCATGTCCTTTGTTACAGTCGTTTTTAT
>JAWWDW010000381.1:0-2869 GCA_033719735.1 Robiginitalea sp.
GTATCGAGGCTTCTTCCGGTCTGACCGAAGAGGAAATCCAGCGGATGAAATCCGAAGCTGAGGCCAATGCCGAAGCGGATAAAAAGGCCAAGGAACGCGCCGATAAGCTGAACGAGGCAGACAGCATGATCTTCCAGACAGAGAAACAGCTGCAGGAATTTGGGGATAAACTCTCAGAGGACAAGAAAAAGCCTATTGAAGCTGCCCTCGAAGAGTTGAAAAAGGCCCATGAGAGCAAGGATCTCGATGTGATCCAACCTGACCAGGACAAGATAAACGAAGCCTGGAAGGCTGATTCCGAAGATATGTACAAAGCTCAGGCGGAAGGCCAGCAGGCCGGCCCCTCCGGCGAGCAGGACACTGCAGGCGGGGACACCAAGGAAGGTGACAACGTCGAGGATGTGGATTTTGAAGAAGTGAAGTAATCCGATTCGGATTTCAAAGAAGCGAAAGGGCGGAATTTTCCGCCCTTTTTTTGTTGGGTGCGCCTTTCCTTTATGAGGATTATCGGCTACCTTTACCCCATATGAAACACGCCCTGCGGCCGCTATGGCAACTCGTTTTTGTTTTTATGCCCCTGCTCTTGGGTGCGCAGCCCGAGGTCTTTACCAGGTCGGATTTCGAATTGCGCGGCCCGGTACAGAGCAGTACGGTCATCACGGATTATGGGGAGGAGCGCTTTGAATTTGACCGGGAGGGGAAGCTCCTCAAAACCCTGACCCGATTCAGCGATACCGATTACGACATCACCTATTATCGCTACAGGCAGGGAGCGCTTACCGAACGCAGGGACGAGGTATACCGCGACGGCACCTTTGACAAAACCACTTCTTTTGCCCGGTTTTACCAGCGGGATACCACGGCTGGAACGCTGACCGAAACAATCACCTCCTACGATCAACAGATGAAGGAACAACTTACCTATTCCTATGATTCCATAGGTCGGATCCGGAAAATTGTCCGGATCGGGCAGGAGGGGATCGACGAGACACAGGTGGCATATTCGGAACATCAGGGGGAGGAAACAGCGGAGTATTTTTTGAACGGGCAGTTGTCCAAATCCATACGGCGTTCCGAGACGAATACTGCAGGGGAAACAACCACCACCGAGTTGGTCAGGGAATATTTTCAGGGGGCGCCCCAAAAAGCCCTGGAGCAAACCCGGGATTCCAAAAACCGGCTGTTGCAGGAGACCCGCTTTACCTATGACTCGGTTCAATCGGGATTCCGCAAGGAACAAACCCGGGTTCTGACCTACAACGATGACGGTTTTTTGGGGACCGAAACCATTTCGTACCTGAATTCCAGGGGCCAGGTCAGCAGGGTTTCCGAGAACAGGTTCCTCTACCAGAAGGACGGCAAAACACCGGGGAACTGGATACGCAAGGTAATAACGCCTGAAAATTCGATTATCGCCCGGAGGATTGCCTATTTCGAAGAAAAACCCGTCCAGGCCGCGGACAGTATTCCGGGGAATTGAGCCTCCCGGTGGAACCCATAGGCCGACTCAAACCGGATTCAGGGTTTTAAGAGGTCTTTCCTGAGCTCATGCCCTCCCCGGTACTGCTGGAACACCAGGCGGCTGCCAAAGAGTTCGGTCAGGCGTCCTTTCCGTTCATGGATCCCTTCCGGGGGGAGGAAGGGGTCAGAGTCCCCCTCGAGTACCTCCACCCGGGATGCTGCAGGAAGATGCCTGAAATCCTCCGCCCCGAGTTCTTCCGGGACCCTGCCCGCATACAGGATCATCCGGTCGCAGGTCTTCCGGCGGTGTGCCACCCACCTGCAAAGCACCGATACCCCCTGGGAATAGCCCATCAGGACCAGCTCCGGAGCGTTTTCAAGCGATTCTTTTTTGTAGAGTTCCTCCAGGTAGTTCAACAGGTTTTCCATATTGCGGGCCGTGTGTTCCCGGGTCAACCAACTGGCACCTGCATGCCGGTAGGTCTGGTCCAGATAATAGAGGGACGGGGCCTGTGGCGCCACGATATAATTTTCCTCCGGGTCGAGCCCGGTGAAATACCTGAGGAAATACCGGGAGAGGAAACCGATCCCATGGAAAACAACCCAGACCCGTTTCGTTTTCGCCCCACGGGTGTTCAGGACCTCATAGGGGTGGGTGGCGTCAAAAGTCAGCAATTTTTCTTCCGGGGAGGCCGATGGATCTTCAGGCATGGGTTGTTGCGGGAATGATTACCTTTACAAAAATGAAAATTGCATGCAGGAATACAAAGAAAAAATACTCGGCGTTTGCAACCAGGTCCGGGAAAATACCCTTATGGAAACCCTGGATATCGAGTACATTGACGTGGGGGAAAACTTCCTGACGGCCCGCATGCCGGTCACCGAGAAGGTGCATCAACCGGACGGGGTGCTCCATGGCGGCGCTACGGTAGCCCTGGCCGAAAGTGTTGCCAGCGCCGCGTCGTATGTATTTATCGATGCGGAGAAGTTTTTTGTGCGGGGGATCGAAATCGCGGCGAATCACGTGCGCAGCATCCGGGAGGGATACGTTTATGCCAGGGCATCCCTGTTGCATAAGGGCCGCACCACACAACTTTGGGAAATTCGTGTAACCAATGCAGCGGAAGAACTGATCTCCCTGTGCAAACTGACAACCATTGCCCTCCCCAAAAATTAAAAAGCGCAAACCCCTCCTGGAAATTCTGCGGGCGCACCAGCACCAAAACCTCCCATTTGTCCTTTACAAGAAGCCGCGTGCCCCCTATGTGATGGCACTTCTTCAATCGGATTTCACCCTGGATACCGATATTGACCTCAGGCGGGCGGGATTTTTGATGGCCCCGTTCCACGAAGCGGATGCCAAACCCGTATTCCTCCGGGCGGACCAGGTCTACCAAAGCCCTTACAA
>JAWWDW010000382.1:0-2855 GCA_033719735.1 Robiginitalea sp.
AACAGATCACAGATGGTTTCCCGTTCTCCGGAATCCGGCAGTGACCCGGGATAAGTGCCTTTTGAATAGTCCGTTACCAGGGCTGCTTCAATGTGCAGGGGCAGGCCGCTGAGCTTGTATCAGAGCAACTGCTGTACCACCAGGGTGTGGACGGCATTCCACCAAATATTGTTGTTGAATCCCTCAGGCACCCGCTCCAGATGTTCCGGGGCGGTTTCAGAAAGGATCCGGACCAGACGCTGTCTGCTCTTTAGGAGGGTTTGGAAGACAAATGACTCGTTCATAACAAGAATTTCGCTGGTTTCGATTCTAAATTTAAGCCTTACTTTTGGAAGGCGCTTTAGTAAAACGGAAAAACCGGGAACCATGAAGAAAATATATCACCTGAGCACCTGCGATACCTCCAGGAGGATTCTTGAGGAACTGGACGTTCCCGACGGCACGGAATTGCAGGATATCAAAGCCACGCCCATCAACCCTGAGCAGCTGGAAGCATTGAAAAACACGGCCGGCAGCTATGAAGCCCTCTTCAGCAAAAGGGCCCGGTTGTACCGGGAGCGCAACCTGAAGGAGCGATCCCTGGATGAAAGGGATTTCAGGGAGCTCCTGCTGGAGCACTACACCTTCCTGAAACGGCCCGTAGTGGTCGTCGATGACGCGGTCTTTATCGGAAATGCAGCCAAAACCGTGGCAGCCGCCAAAGAAGCCCTGCACTCTTGACCAACAGGACCCTGGCCATCCTGGCGGCTGTTGGGGCCACGACCATTTATGGCCTGAACCACACCATTGCGAAGGGGGTCATGCCCCACCACGTGGGGGCATTCGGGTTTATCTTTTTAAGGGTCAGCGGGGCTGCCCTCCTGTTTTGGGCCATTTCCTTTCTCGGGCCCAAAGAGAAGATCGAAAAAAGGGACTGGGGCCGGGTGCTGCTCTGCGCCCTCTTTGGCATGGTGATCAACATGCTGGCCTTCTTCAAGGGACTGGAACTCTCCACACCCATCAACAGCTCTGTGCTGGTTACCATTACCCCCATTATCGTAACCGTACTGTCCATCTTCCTGATCGCTGAAAAAGTGACCCGCAGCAAGGCGCTTGGGATCGGGATGGGCCTTGCCGGTGCCCTGGCGCTGATCTTTATGAACAAAGGCCAAAGCGTCAATGCGCCCAACATCCCCCTGGGAAACGCCCTGTTTATCGTCAATGCCACCAGCTACGGCCTCTACCTCATCCTCGCCAAAAAACTGATCGAGAAATACCATCCCTTTACCCTGATGAAATGGCTCTTCAGCCTGGCCTTCATCATTAACCTGCCCCTGACCCTGAATGAATTTCTGGAGATCGAATGGAGCGGGATCCCCCCATCCGGGCTGGCCGCCATTGGTTTTGTCATCGTGGGGACTACCTTCCTGACGTACCTTTTCAATGTGTTTGCCCTGACCCAGTTAAAGGCATCGACGGTAAGCGCCTTTATCTACGGGCAACCCGTTATTGGCATCCTGTTCGCCCTGCTGATGGGGAAGGACCAGCTCTCGCTGCTCAACCTGGCAGCCACGGTTCTCGTACTGTCCGGGGTGTATCTGGTGAGCAAGAAACCTAAACCAGGTCTTTCCGGGGGATAGCATGGCGCCGGGTATCCTCGCGTGTCAGGATCCTGAAATCCCCGGCCTTTTCCAGGGCCTTGAATCTATGGAGGAGTTCCGAATCCAGCGGGGTGAGTTTACGGGCGGTCAGGTCAATCCACCCGCCCATCATTTCACAATGTGCAAGATGCCTGCCCTTGGGGTCGTAGAAATTATGGTGGAATTCAAAGAACATCCCGTCTTCACTCATCCCCTTAATCTCAAGGGAAACCCGAACCTCAGCCCCGGGGAGTACTTCCCGGAGGTAGTACACGTGTTCGTAGAAGACCACGGGGCCGATATCATGGGCCTGCAGAATCTCATGGCCAAACCCCTTTTCGTATAAATAGGCCATCCGGGTGTGGCTCATGAAGTTCACATAGGAACTGTTTCCGAGGTGCCTGTTGGCATCCAGGTCGCTCCAGCGAACTTCGAAGGACTTTAAGTACATTTGATGTGTCTTTTGTTATGCGTGCATAAGAAATCAAAAATACACTGAAATTGGAGATCTGTATAAAGGTTCCTTTCATTTATCCGTAATTTTAACCCCTAACCCTAACCCTATGACTCAGAAAGCATCGTTCCTGAAGGACCTTTCCCTCCCGGTGATCGCCGCACCCATGTTCCTAATTTCCAATCCGGAGCTGGTCATTGCGTGTTGTACCAATGGCATTGTGGGGACCTTCCCTGCCCTCAACCAACGAAGCAGTGAAGGGTTCGAATCCTGGCTGATACAAATCAAGGAAGCCCTTGCCGCCTTCGAAGCCGAAACGGGTAAAAAACCGGCCCCATTCGGGGTCAACCTGATCGTACACCCCACCAACCCCAGGCTGGAGGCCGACCTCAAGCTTTGTATAAAACACAGGGTCCCCCTGATCATAACCTCGCTCGGAGCCGTTTCTCAGGTAGTGGATGCGGTCCATAGTTACGGGGGGCTGGTCTTTCACGACATCATCAAGAAAAGGCATGCCGAAAAAGCGGCTGAAGCCGGCGTCGACGGCCTTATCCTCGTGTCGGCAGGGGCCGGGGGCCATGCCGGAACCGTAAACCCAATGACCCTGGTAGCCGAGGTGGAATCCTTTTTTAAGAAAACCCTCATCCTTTCCGGGTGTATCAGCACGGGGCGGGATGTGGCCTCCGCCCTTCAGATGGGGGCCGACCTTGCCTATATGGGCACCCGGTTTATCAATACTTCGGAAAGCGCTGCCCCCGAGGAATACCGGAAAATGATCATCG
>JAWWDW010000383.1:0-2840 GCA_033719735.1 Robiginitalea sp.
AGGAAATTATTATCCAGGCCGTCAGGCCGAATTCCGGCTGGCATTGATGTTCCCGTACAGGGACCGGGTAACGATTTTCTCGTAAAGCTCACGGTGGTCGTTGCCCTCCCCAATTTTCTGTAGGGCGTACTGCTGGATCACTAGCAAGGGCAACACGATGCGTTCCCGGATCTTGATGGATTCCCGGGAGACGCGCTCATCCTCCATCAGCACCTGGTAGCCGGAAACCTCCAGCAACAACGCTTTTGAAAGTTGGTATTCCCCGTGGAGGATCTTCCAGAATTCCCCGTATTCCGGGTCGTCCTTCATATAGGCGGTGAGCTCAAAATAGGATTTGGTCAGGGACATCATGCTGTTGAGCATCAGGGCTTTGAAGAAGGCCACCTCCCGGAACAGGGCTTGTAGTTCGGCCATCCGCCCTTCTTCCTTCAGGGCATGTAGGGCAGTTCCGATGCCGAAATAGCCGGGAACGTTCTGTTTGAGCTGGCTCCAGGAGCCCACAAAGGAAATAGCACGCAGGTCGGAGAGCTCCAGTTTCTTCTTGTTACCGCGCTTGCCGGGCCGGCTTCCAATGTTCGCATTGCTGTAATACTTCAGCGTGCTGCGGTGTTCCAGGTAGGGCACAAACTTTTCGTGGTTTTTCAGGTCCGTATACTTGCGGTAACTGATTTCGGAAAGCTGTTCGATCAGGTCCCGCTGCTCCGGGGTGATGCTGTTTTCCTTCCCGAAGATGGCATTGGACAGCCCGGCAGTGAGCAGCTGTTCGCTGTTGTGCATGAACTGTTCACGGGTGCCGAAGGTACTGGTGATGGTTTGTCCCTGTACGGTCAGCTGAATCTCGTGGTTGGCGATATCCGGGGTATGTGCCGCGTAGAAGCGGTGGGTTTTTCCCCCGCCCCTTGCCGGTGGCCCGCCCCGCCCGTCGAAGAAGATGGCCCGGACCCCATTTCGCTGACAGACCCGGGAGAGGGTTTCCTTAGTTTTAAAGATAGACCAGTTTGCCTTCAGGTAGCCCCCGTCCTTGGTCCCGTCCGAAAACCCGAGCATGATGGTTTGCAGGTCGCTGCGGCTGCCCAGGTGATCCCGGTAGGCAGGCAGGTCAAAGAGGGCCTGCATGATGGCTTCCGACTCCTGCATCCCCTTCATGGTCTCAAAAAGGGGTACGATGTCAAAGGTGATGGGCCTGTCCGCCCAGCCGCTCCACCGGAACAGCCCATATACAAACAGGACCGACCAGATATCTTCTGAATTGCTGATGATATACCGGTTGCAGCCGTCCTCCCCATTTTTCTCCTGGATGTCCCCGAGCTGGGAGATGTTTACCAGGGTATCCCTGACCAGGGGGTCCGTATAGGCTTTGGGGTCTGCCTGGAGTGGTTCCTCCATGAGCAGGTGCCTTAAGCGGTCGGGCTCCAGCTCTTCCAGGGAGGAGTTGATGAATCCGTGCTCCCGCAACACGGCCTCCACGACTTTTTTATGGGCCCGGTGGTCCTGCCGGATGTCCAGGGTGGCAAAATGGGTCCGGAACATGCGGACCTTGTCGATAAAGTCATCGAGTTCCTTCAGGTATAACCCGTGATACGCCTCGGTTAAGGTCCTGCGCATGCCCATAAGGGGCTCCATGAGCTCCTCATAGGTTAGGGAAGCCCGGGTGTCGAACATGGCCTTGTAGACCTTCGCGCGAAGCTGCTGCACCACCTCGTGGACCCCGCGGAAGGAAAGCTTTTTCTGCAGGGCCTTCAGGTCGTTGTAATAGCACTTCATCAGCGTGGTCCGGAGTTCATCGGCCACATCCCGGGTGATGTTTGCCGTCACAAAGGGGTTTCCATCCCGGTCGCCCCCGGGCCAAAAACCGATCTTGATGATGCCCGGGTTGTCGTAGGCCTCGTTCCCGATGCTGCTCTTGATATACTCATAAAGGTCCCCGGCTGCCTGATAGTAGACATGGCGGAGGATGTAAATGATGTTTTTAGCCTCGTCCAGGGGGGTGGGCTTGGTCCGGTTGATCAGGGAAGTGAGCCCCAATTGCTGCAGGGTGACATCCACATCGTCGATCCGGTTCTCCAGGATGAGCGACCGCAGCTCGGCAATGATGTCCAGCACCGCAGGGGTATAGAACTGGGTGGGGTGGGCCGTCAGGACGATTCGGGCGCTAAAGGTTTCCAGCATTTGGGAAACCTCCTCCCAGCGCCTGTCCTTTTGGGCGAGCTGGAAGAAATCCCGGATAGACAGGGAATCCGTATGCAGGTGGAGCTTCGGGAAGGCCACATCTTCCACGCTGTCATAGAGGACCACCTGCCGTTCCACATACTGGATGATACGGAACATCAGGTCGATGCGCTCCTTTTCAGTCCCCGCTTTGGTAAAATCCTCAAAAAAGGCATCGAGGATCTCCGCAGGGTTTTTACCCGATTGCAGCCCCTCCTCCGCTTTCTGGAAAAGGAAGGGGATCAGGATGCCCACGTTCTCCCCCTCGGTATAGGGCAGGTTTAAAAAGAGGCTGTTATACACCTCGAATTTGTTGCGGACCGATTTTTTAAATTCCTTCAGACGTTCGGTCTGGCTCATAGTGCTCTGGTTTTATGGAGATGCATGCGCTGCCTGCAAACAGGATCCAAAGTTCTGCAAACCCGGGGGATTTGCCGGCCTTTTACCCACATCCCCAACAAATTATAGGAAAGACGGCATAAAACCAACAGATTGGGCGGGAAAAAGAGCCGGCGCATTTCTTAGAGGGAGCTAAAAACGTTAATTACAGAGTCTTTTCCAGGGTCCTGCTTCCGAATCTGAAACGGACCGCCTTTGTATGCTGTTTTCGGACAGCACCATAACTCGCTGAA
>JAWWDW010000384.1:0-2835 GCA_033719735.1 Robiginitalea sp.
GGAGGAGGTTACCCGCTTCCGGGTCAACCAGTTTGGCATCGGACGTGTGGAACTCACCCCCAGGGAAGGCAGGGCGTATTACGCCCACCTGAGGTACCTGAACCGGGAACATAAAATTCCCCTGCCCCCGGCAGAAGCTGAAGGGGTAAGCCTCCGCCTGTCCGACCTGAAGAATAAGGTGGCCATTGCCCTTAAGACGCGTTTTAAGGACCCGCTCCAAAGGGATGCCCCTTTTTATTTGACCGTACACAACGGGGACAGCCTGAAGGGAATCCCCGTATCCTTTCGGGCCGAAACAGAAACCCTGAAAATCTTCCCCAAGAAAGACCTGTACAAGGGGGTCAATGTGTTTACCCTCTTTGACCCGAATGGCAAGCCCCTGCTGGAGCGCCTTTTTTTCAACGACCACGGCATGACCTTCCGGGATACCATGGTAGGGTACAGCAGCCGTGAAAAGGATTCCCTGAAAATACAGCTCGGGATCCAGGACCTCGACCCGACATACTTCAGCAGCCTGAGCGTTTCAGTCCTACCGGGGGGCAGTAAGGCCTACCGGGGGCACCACAACCTTCCCTCCTATTCCCTCTTGCAGCCCTACGTGCGCGGGTACATCCAAAATGCCTGGTATTATTTCCAGGAGATCACGGCCCGGAAACGGTATGAACTGGACAATCTCCTGCTCACCCAGGGATGGAGCAGCTACGACTGGAATACCGTAACCAACCATCCGCCCAGCTACCGCTTCGATTTCGAAAAAGGCATTGCCTTTACAGTTGGGTTTAATTCCCGAAAGAGCGATGCCTTCTATATTTTTCCAACCTACTACAACGACGCCCAACTTCTGGAACTCAACCCCGGCCAGAAAAAGTTCACGGTGGAAAACTTTTATCCCCTGGAAGGGGAAGACCTTTCTATGACCGAAATCCGGGGGAATAGCCGATCCAAGCCCTCAGGGGCCTATGTGCATTTCAAGCCCTCTGCGATCCCACCCCTCAAATCCGACCGGGCCAAAGTCCTGCCCAGCCGGTTAGGAAGGCAGTTCGGGGAGATCGAAGTACCGCCAATTTCCTTTGAAAACCTAAAGAAACTACAGGTACTCGACGAGGTCACGGTTACAGAGAAAAGGAGGATTGGCCGACTGCAACAGCTGCAGGACCGGACACCCGGGCGGATCGATATTTTCGCCAAAAATGATCCACGGCGCAACATGTGGCTTAGCACCTATCTAAGCGGACGGGGCTTTAGAGTTAGTGAAACCCCGGGCAGATTGGACATCCAGGCGTTCAATCCAAACTCCCCGAACGCCACCAGGCCAACGGTTTACCTGGACGATGTATTGTTGACCGATTTCAGCATTCTCTGGCGTTTTCGCCTGGACGTGGTGGACTATATCGAGATAAATCCAACAGGGATTGGATCCGGCATGCTGGGTGGCGGAGGTGTCATCCGCATCGCAACCGACCCAACCCTGCGAAGGGAGTCACTGGCATCAAGGTCCTACCAGTCGTATGAGGTGCCCCTGGCATTTGGCAGCAAAAAACAGTTTTATACCCCGGTGTACTCCTCTTACAACAGCGAGTTCTTCGAAACCTACGGGACGCTGGGCTGGGTGCCGGACCTGAAGGCGGATACGGAGGGGCGGTTCTCCTTTTACACCAAAAGCCACGGCCTGGAGGAGTTGGTACTTCATGTGGAGGGAATTGTCAACGGGGATGAATTCGTCTCCTGCCGGATCCCCCTGGACACGGATGCAGAATAACCCTATCGGGATTTACACGTGCTGAAAATCGCCTATGACCCCATTTACCAGCACCCCCTGCCCGAGGGGCACCGCTTCCCCATGCAGAAATACGAATTGCTGCCCCAGCAGCTCCTGCACGAAGGGACCTGCAACCCCGAGAATTTCTTCGAACCGGGTTTCCCTTCGGATGCGGATATCCTGAGGGCACATCACAAAGACTACTACGACGCGTTACGACAGGGAACTCTGAGCCGAAGGGAAATGCGCAAGGTGGGCTTTCCCTGGAGCCCGGAGCTCGTGCGCAGGGAACGGCGCATCGCCCAGGGGACCATCGAGGGATGCCTTTTTGCCCTGGAATACGGGGTGGCGATGAACATTGCCGGGGGAACACACCACGCCTATTCCAACCGTGGAGAAGCCTTCTGCATGCTGAACGACCAGGCCATCGGGGCACATTACCTGCTGGACCGGGGCCTGGCCAAACGGATCCTGATCCTGGACCTGGATGTACACCAGGGAAACGGAACCGCGGAGATCTTTGCCGGGGTCCCACAGGTATTTACCTTTTCCATGCACGGCAAGGCGAATTATCCCTTCCGGAAGGAAGAATCCGACCTGGACGTCGCCCTGGCGCCGGGAACCGGGGACGAAGAATACCTTACCGCACTGGAAAAACACCTCTCCGAACTGAAAAAAAAGGTAGCTCCGGATTTTGTCTTTTACCTTAGTGGGGTAGACATCCTTGCCACGGACAAACTGGGGACCCTGGCGGTCTCCCCGGAAGGATGCCGGCTGCGGGATGAACGGGTATTCCAGTGGTGCCTCAGGCACAACCTTCCGGTCCAATGCAGCATGGGCGGGGGATATTCCCCCCAGTTGCGCACCATCGTGGAGGCCCATGCCAACACCTTCCGCATGGCCCAGTTTATCTTTTTCTGAACCACGGCGAACGCGATATTCCTTTGATCGTCCAGCAGTTTCCTGTTCTTACGTCCGAATGCCAGATTTTAATGGGGAAGCCCCCGGAGATCCCTGTCTTTTTGTACTTTTATTCAAAATTTTAAAACATGCTTACGAAAAAAGTTGAAAAGGCC
>JAWWDW010000385.1:0-2835 GCA_033719735.1 Robiginitalea sp.
GGACACCCGCCAACAGCAGCAGGTGGAATCCCTGTTGAAAAAACGGTTCGAGACCCGTGAGAAAATGCGAGCCACCCACAGGGAAGTTGCAGCAGATTCTTCCAAAAGCCTGACGGCAGAAGCGCGGTACGACCGGATGAATGCACACCTGGACCGGGAAATTGCCTTTCAGCAGGAAATGAAGAACATCCTGACAGCATCCCAGTTTGAAGATTGGAAAAGAAAGCAGGGCGCAAAAAAGCGGGCATACCACCAGGGCCGCAAACAGCAACGCCAGCGAAAGGGAATGCATAAGACGCATCGGGAATAAAATTAAAACGGGGCGCGAAGCCCTGTTTTTTTATACTATAACCGGTCCGAGAGCGTTATGGTAGAAAACCCAGTCATGAGAAAAGCCTTTCTGTTCTTGCTACTGCTGGCGGGCACCTACAGCTTCGCCCAGGAACAACCCCTCTCCCCCCCTTCTGAAAAAGAGGGCGCGAAAACCGGAGTCTGGAATACCCCTGCAAACACAGAAGACGACATCCTCCATGTCATGGCAGCGGAAAACACCGATTTTTTAATGGAGCGGTATGAGATAGAGGGGCCCCAGAAACGGAAACAGATCTATCAGGCCTACAGGAATTACCTGTTGGCGGAGCACCGAAACAACCTTCAGGGAAAGACCTCCCGGGGACCATCAAAGGGCGAAGACGTCTCCGCGCCCCTTCGACAGCTAAAGACAAAGCTGAAGGCGATTACAGGCATGGAGGTGGATCCGTCCCTTCCCCGCTAATGTGACAGGGCCTCAGAGGCCGCATCTATTGCCTTGTCGAGATCTTCATAAGACAGGGCATCGTTGAGGAAATAACTCTCAAAAGCACTTGGGGGCAGGTAGACCCCCCGGTCCAGCATCCCGTGGAAATACTTTTTGAACTCGGGGTTGTTCCCCTTGGCCGCAGTGTCGAAATCCCTTACGGGTTCGTCGGTGAAATGGACTGAAATCATGGAACCGAAACGGTTGATCTGATAGGGCAGTCCCGATTTCTGAAGGGCACCGTCCAACCCTTTGTGCAGGTAGGCCGTTTTCGCTTCAAGGCGGTTGAAAACTTCCGGGTCACCTGCGATGGCCCGCAGCATGGCAAGGCCAGCCCCCATCGCAAGTGGGTTCCCGCTAAGGGTTCCTGCCTGGTATACGGGACCCTCCGGAGCCAGGTGTCTCATGATTTCTTTCGAGGCCGCAAAGGCCCCTACGGGCAACCCTCCACCGATTACCTTGCCAAAGGCGACAATGTCCGCGCGAATGTCCAGCACCTGCTGGGCGCCCCCGGCTGCCAGCCGAAAGCCCGTCATCACCTCATCGAAGATCAGGAGGATTCCCTGGCGGGTACACAGATCCCGCAGTCCCTCCATAAATCCAGGTTCGGGCGGGATACATCCCATATTGCCCGCCACGGGCTCGATGATCACGGCCGCAATTTCGCCCGGGTTGGCTTTGACCAGCTTCTCCACGCTCTCCAGGTCATTATACCGGGCCAAAAGGGTGTCCTTTGCCGTTCCCGCGGTAACGCCGGGGCTGTTGGGGCTCCCAAAGGTGACTGCCCCGCTTCCCGCCTGTATCAGGAAGGCATCGGCATGGCCGTGGTAACAGCCTGCAAACTTGATGATCTTATCCCTTCCGGTATACCCCCGTGCCAGGCGGATGGCACTCATGCAGGCTTCCGTCCCGCTGTTGACGAACCGGACCTTGTCAATGTTCGGGACCATGGAAACGACCTGCTCTGCAAGGGTTGTTTCCAGGGCGGTCGGCATCCCGAAGGAAGTACCTTTCCGCGTGCGATCGATGACAGCGTCCAGCACCGGTTCGAAGGCATGCCCGAAAAGAAGCGGGCCCCAGGACGCGATAAAATCGATGTAGGTATTTCCGTCCTCATCGGTGAAATAAGCCCCTTTGGCTTCTTTGACAAATACGGGGGTTCCCCCCACGGCTTTGAAGGCCCGGACAGGAGAGTTCACACCCCCGGGCAATACGTTGTAGGCGGCGCGAAAAAGCGCGCTGCTTCGTTGGTATCGCATCTTATTTTCTAACCTTTTCTGTTGGAACTTTCAGTACTTGTCCGATGGAGATCGAACTGTTTTGCAACCCGTTTACCCGCATCAATTCCTCAACGGAGAGGTAATAGCGTCGGGAGATGGCGTAAAGGGTATCGCCTTCCCGGACCCGGTAGGTGAGGTAGTCATTGGAAGGGACATCGGGAAGGCCTGCGTAATCTCCCCCCAGGACTTGTGCATCGTATCGGTGCAACTGGTATCGCTCGATAAGTTGAATCAGTTTCTGGGGGTATTGACGGTCTGTGGCGTAACCGGCTTTTTTCAGCCCCTTGGCCCAGGCCCTGTAGTTGTGTTTCGGAAGGTCAAAAAGGGAGGCATACCGGGACCGGGTGGTCAGAAACAGGCTGTGGTCCCTGAAGGAATGCATGGGATGGTTGTATTTTCTGAAGCACTCTCCCCGCTCATCATCGTCATGCCGGGCGTAGTCCCCTTCCCAGCCGGTATGGCATTTGATCCCGAAATGGTTGTTGGTCTTCCGGGTGAGTTCCCCGTTGCCGAACCCACTTTCCAGCAATCCCTGCGCCAGGGTGATGCTGGCAGGGATGCCGTAGGTCTTCATTTCAAACTGGGCAACCTCCGCAAAGGTTTCGATATACTCCTCGGCTGTCATCAGGCTATCTGAGCTGTACTGTGATTAGGAGGGAAGGAAGAATAGTAATAGTACCGATAACAGAAAATAGCGCATAGTCCGTAGTTTTTACAAAAGTATATTCAGAATCAGAAGCTGGACCAAAAGGAGAATCC
>JAWWDW010000386.1:0-2818 GCA_033719735.1 Robiginitalea sp.
ATCAGGGGAAGGATCTTCTCCCCGGTATGTGCCAGAAAATCAGCCTTGTATTTTTTGTCTTCCATCTGAAGCCAGCGGAAAATGGACCGGACTGTATTGTGGAACAGGGTCCCGGGCGCTGCTTTTCGGACATTCCGGTAGTTACAACCGTTCAGGATTCCGAAAAGGCGCCCTTCCCGATCGGCCTGCCTGAGATCGTCCTCCAGCCCCTCCCCGCCTATGAATTCCGGCGGGGCGCTCGGCTTCATGATGTCCTTCATATAGGTGGGGGATACGGTGTGTACCGCATCGGCCAGGCGGATCCCGAGAGCCATCAAATTCATGCAGTCCCCGTACCGGGGATCCTGCAGCGCATTCCGATCATAGGCCAGGTCCGGATACCAGTGTTCCAGGGAGGAGTAATTCCCGGAAAAGGGACGGATTCCCTGAATCGCCAGGTTGTGGATGCTATAGACGAACCGGATGGATTTCAGGGAGGTGTAACCCGGGTGAAACGCCCTGAGGAAGAGCAGGAGGCTGCTGTGCCAGTCGTGCAGGTGGATGCATTCCGGATTCCCGAAAGCCCCCTGTTGCAGCCCTGCTGCCACCGCCGTACAGAAAATGGTGAACTTCACCGTATCTGTATAAAAGGGTTCCTCCGGATCATGGTGGTACATATGTGCGATTTCCCCGGCCGTGATTTCGGGGTGGTGAACCACATAGTGGGTAATGCCCTTCACCTGCTTCTTTGGGGGCACTTCGTAGAGTTCCGCGGAATACGAAAGTCCCCTCAGTGAAAACTCCAGGGTGGAAACAAAGGTTCCCGCCTGGTGAAGCCTGCCATAGGACGGGACGACCACCTGTACCTCGTCCCCCCTCCCTGCAATTTCCCTGGGGACATCCCGGACTACATCGCCCATCCCGCCAGCCTTGCATTCCGGCAGGGCATCATTTTCCGCCGCTACAAATAAAAATCGATGGTTCATTTCAATGTTTCTTTGACAGGGTCCTGCGATACGTACCCCTGGGGGCAAAATAGGAAAAGACCCCGATCACAGGGCCTTTCCAGATGTTAATAAACCGATAAATTAACGGGAGACCTTAAAGGCATCCATGCCGGGGAACCGGGCAACCGATCCCAGTTCCTCCTCAATGCGGAGCAACTGGTTGTATTTGGCCATCCGGTCGCTGCGGGATGCGGAGCCCGTCTTGATCTGACCCGTATTGAGGGCGACCGCAAGATCCGCAATCGTATTGTCTTCTGTTTCCCCGGAGCGGTGGGACATCACGGAGGTATAGCCGGCATTTTTGGCCATGTTCACCGCGGCAATGGTTTCGGTCAGCGTCCCAATCTGATTGACCTTGATCAGGATGGAATTTGCAATGCCCTCACGAATGCCCCGGGAGAGCCGTTCCACATTGGTCACAAAGAGGTCGTCCCCGACCAGTTGAACCCTGTCCCCTACTTTCTCGGTGAGCAGCTTCCAGCCTTCCCAGTCGTTTTCATCCATCCCGTCCTCTACAGAAATAATCGGATATTTCTCACAAAGTTCGGCCAGGTATGCTGCCTGTTCCGCCGAAGTACGCACGGCTCCTTTCGAGCCCTCGAATTTGGTATAGTCGTATTTCCCGTCCACATAGAATTCAGCCGCAGCACAGTCCAGGGCGATCATCACCTCTTCTCCCATGGCATACCCGGCCTGGGTTACCGCCTTGCTGATGGTGTCCAGGGCATCTTCCGTACCGTCCAGGGCCGGGGCAAAGCCCCCTTCATCCCCCACGGCCGTGCTGAGGTCCCGGTCGTGGAGCACCTTTTTGAGGTGGTGGAAGATTTCCGTCCCCATCTTAAGGGCCTCCGAAAAACTTCCGGCCTTCACCGGCATGATCATGAATTCCTGAAATGCGATAGGCGCATCCGAGTGGGACCCCCCGTTGATGATGTTCATCATCGGTACCGGGAGGGTATTGGCACTCACCCCGCCCGCATACCGGAACAGGGACATCCCCATTTCATCGGCAGCCGCTTTGGCTACTGCCAGGGAAACCCCCAGAATGGCATTGGCCCCCAGTTTAGACTTATTGGGGGTGCCGTCCAGGTCAATCATCGCCTGGTCGATCTTGTTCTGGTCGTAGACCAGCATACCACGCACTTCCTCGGCAATGACGGTATTCACGTTTTTAACCGCTTCGAGCACGCCCTTGCCCATATAATCGCTTCCTCCGTCACGGAGTTCCACGGCCTCGTGTTCCCCGGTGGAAGCCCCGGATGGAACGGCAGCCCTTCCCAGGACCCCGTTTTCGGTAAGTACGTCTACTTCCACGGTTGGGTTCCCCCGGGAATCAAATATTTGCCTGGCGTGTACGTCGATAATGATACTCATATAAAATTAGGTTTGTCGGTTAGTGTCTTCATTCAAGTTTGTAAAGCCGCCTGCTGCGTTGCCGTGGACTAAACCACAGCATCTTTGGAGATGGATTCCTGAATCAACTCGAAGAACTGGTCAAAAAGGTATTCGGCATCGTGCGGGCCCGGACTCGCTTCCGGGTGGTACTGGACCGAAAACACCTTCCTGCCCTTCATCCGGATCCCGGCCACCGTCTGGTCATTGAGGTGGACGTGGGTGATTTCCAGGTCCGGATGGGACTCCGTCTCCTCCCGGTTTATGGCAAAACCGTGGTTCTGGGAGGTGATCTCCCCCTTGCCGGTCAGCAGGTTCATCACCGGGTGGTTGATCCCCCGGTGTCCATGGTGCATTTTATACGTGCTCACCCCGTTGGCCCGGGCGATCACCTGGTGCCCCAGGCAGATCCCAAAAAGGGGCTTTCCCGAGTCGATGAT
>JAWWDW010000387.1:0-2815 GCA_033719735.1 Robiginitalea sp.
ATGAAAGTAATTTTTTTGCTAACCTTTTTTGGAGGTTTATACGGATATCAGGTCACCTTACGTCCCGGAAATACATCTTAATTGACCAACACCTTTTAGTATAAACGCCGAAGCAACCGAAATCCATGGAACAACGCGAGGTCGTCGTTAAGATGAACAAATCCTACACCATCCTCATCAGCCTGATCGTGGCACTTGGGGGGTTCCTGCTGGGGTTTGACAGTGCGGTGATCTCCGGGGCGGTGAAGGGGATCACGATGTATTTCGAGATGTCGGATGCCATGCTCGGCTTTGCCGTGGGCTGCGTCATTTTCGGGGCCATGGCCGGAAACCTGATGGCTGGTCCGATGGCCGATCGCTTTGGGAGGAAGGCGGTGCTGATTATCGTGGCAGCGCTCTTCGCGGTCTCTGCTTCCTGGTCAGCCCTGGCAACAGGCTACACCGAATTCATCATTGCGCGTATCATCGGTGGGGTTGGGATCGGGGGTGCCATCCTGATCGCCCCGATCTACATAGCTGAAATTGCGCCCCCGAAACTCAGGGGCAGCCTGGTTTCCTTCAACCAGCTGAATATTGTAATCGGGATCTCGGTCGCCTATTTTTCCAATTATTTCCTGGTCGACCTGGGTGAGGAGAGCTGGCGATGGATGCTGGGGGTGGAAGCCATACCTGCCCTGATCTATTTCCTGTGCCTTTTCACGGTCCCCAAAAGCCCGCGCTGGCTCATCCTGAAGCTGAATCAGGTAAAACTGGCCCGGAAGATCCTGATGAAAATTGGGGGGGAGGCCTATGCGGAGTATACCATTGTCGAGATCCAGCGGGGTCAGGCGAAAAAGGAATCAAAGGGACGGCTTCAAGACCTGTTTCAGCCCAGGTACCGGACCATCATGATCATTGCCCTGGGAATCGCCTTTTTTCAGCAGATCACAGGGATCAATGCCATTTTCTACTACGCGCCCACCATTTTTGAACAGGCCGGGGGTTCCACGGATTCCTCCTTCCTCCAGGCCATCGTAGTGGGGCTGACCAATTTGGTCTTCACCCTGGTGGCCATCTGGCTGATTGACAGGCTCGGCCGAAAACCCCTGCTGCTCATTGGAACCAGTGCCATGACCCTTGCCCTGGTGCTGGCTACCCTGGCCTTTAACAATGCCACCTATACGTTCGATGCGGCTTCCCTTGAAAAAGTTACAGCTGAGCAAACCCGGGAGGCGCTCATGAGTTTGGAAGGGAATTCCTTTACCAGCCAAACCGAATTGTTTACGACCGTACGGCCCATGCTTTCAGATGCCCAGTTCCTCGATTTTCAGCGGAACCAGATCACCAATTTCATACAGGTAAATGCCACCCTGGTCCTAATTGCTATTTTGCTCTATGTGGCTGCCTTTGCCATCTCGCTTGGACCGGTTATGTGGACCCTGATCTCGGAGATCTTCCCGAGCAAGATCAAAGGGATCGCCATCTCCGTGGTCGGTTTTTTCAATTCCCTGGTCAGCTTTTCGGTCACCCAGATCTTTCCCTGGGAACTCACCAACCTGGGGCCTACCAGTACGTTTGCCATCTATGCATTGCTCTCTTTGATGGCGGTGTTCTTCGTGCTTCGGTTCGTCATCGAAACCAAGGGGCGCTCGTTGGAGGAAGTGGAAGAACTGTTGTCCAGGGCATGAGTATGATTAAAACCCCAAAATTCTGAGGAATGCAAAAACAAGCGAAGCCCAACCTGAACGAACTTGAAAAAGTAACCCTGGAGGGGGAGCCCTTCTTTAAGATCTCCGACAGCGATTCCCTCAGACCTTTTTTTATGAGCATCGTTAGTGATTCCAACCACTGGATGTTCATTTCCAGCAATGGCGGACTTACCGCCGGACGCAAGAATGCCAACTTTGCCCTGTTTCCATATTACACGGATGACAAAATCACTGAGATGGCCGAAGTCACGGGCAGCAAGTCTGTATTCCGCGTTGAAAAAAAAGGCCATACCTCCCTCTGGGAGCCCTTTTCCATTCGGCAGGAAGGAAGGTATCGTACCACGCGGAACCTGTATAAAAACACCTATGGGAACAAAGTCGTTTTCGAAGAAATCAACCACGACCTGCAACTGGCGTTCCGGTATCGCTGGAACTCCAGCAATTCATATGGGTTTGTGCGCATTGCAACCCTGACCAACCTGGCAGACCAGCAGGTCCGTATTACCCTTTTGGACGGAATTCAGAATTTATTGCCCTATGGGGTGGGAAGTGACCTTCAGAACCGCCAGAGCAACCTGGTGGATGCCTACAAGCGGAACGAACTCCTTGAGGATTGTGGAATGGGCATCTATGCCCTGAGCGCCATTATCGTAGACAAAGCAGAACCCAGTGAGGCCCTCAAGGCCAATATAGCCTGGTCCACAGGCCTGGAAAGTGCTTCTTACCTGGTTTCCTCCCTCCAGCTGGACACTTTCAGGGAAGGGGGTACTGTCAGGCAGGAAACCGATATCAAAGCCGAAAAAGGCGCCTATTTTATCCATACCACCCTCGATTTGCCTGCAGGCGACCACAAAAAGTGGCTGATCGTGGCGAACGTAAACCAGGATCAGTCGGCTGTAGCGGCGCTTTCCAGGCAGATCCGGGAGGATGCAGGCCTCCAGGCCAGGGTACTGGGGGATATCGAAAAGGGAACCCGGCACCTGATCCAGCTATGTGCTGTTTCGGATGGCCTTCAGCGCAGTAGTGACCACCTTCGCGATACCCGGCATTTTTCAAACATCCTGTTCAATATCATGCGGGGTGGTATTTTCGACGATGCCTACAGCATCGAAAAATGGGATTTCGCC
>JAWWDW010000388.1:0-2781 GCA_033719735.1 Robiginitalea sp.
CGCACCATCAGGCCGATGAAGAAATCCATCCAGTGCGTATGGGGAACCACGATGACCACGCATTTTGCAACGTCGGGGAACTGTCCCTGGAATTTCCAGCCCAACAGGCGGTGAAAGAGGAAGGAGGCGAATGTTCTCATTGGGGGCAGTGCTAAATCTTCCGGTAGATTTCCTTGACCTGCTCCGGGTCGATCCGGGATTCCCAATCCTTGCCAAGGGCATTTTCCCAAAGGGGCCCCATCCCCAGGGCTACCTCTGCCATGGTATCCAGGTCGTGCTCCGTGAGATCCCTGCAAACGGCTTCCGGCAATTCAATTTCCTGCTTTTTGACCATGGCGTTGAAAAGTCGGACTCCCTCGGGGTAGTAGTCTTCCAGGTGTCTGAAAACAAGGCAGTTTCCAAGGCCATGTGGCGTCCCCAGCACATAGGACAACCCATAACTGAGGGCGTGTGCCACCCCAACCTGGCTATAGGCAATGCTCATGCCCCCGTGCCAGGAGGCCATCATGAGTTTTTCACGGCTTTCCGAAGGCCCGGGATCGCCCAAAAACACCTCCTTGCAAAGTTCCAGTGCCTTCTCCCCGTAACTCCGGCTGAAGGCATTGATATATTCGCCGTTCAGGGACTCCACACAGTGGATAAAACAGTCCATGCCCGTGTAGAACCATTGCGTTTTCGGTACCCCTTTGGTAAGGTCGGGATCCAGGACCACCTGGTCAAAGGGGGTATAGTCAGAATTGATTCCAAGTTTCCGTTCCGGGCCCAGCAGCACCGTGGTCCGTGAGACTTCGGCCCCTGTACCGCTCAGGGTGGGCACTCCGACGTGGTAAATGGCGGGCTTCCCCACCAGGTCCCAGCCCTGGTACGCCTCCGTCTTGCCCTCGTTGTTCAGCATGATGGCAACCGCCTTGGCAAGGTCGAGGAGCGTCCCGCCCCCGATCCCCACGATCCCGGCTGGCGCCATGGGGGATTCCGACCTGATTCTTCCCACCATGGCATCCACCTGCTGCGTCTTTGGTTCCTCATCTGCGGAAATCAGGATGATTTGATCCTCCATAATGGCCGGGATTCGGGCCATCAGCGAGGTGCCTTCAAAAACATCATCCACCAGATAGATCACCGGGGAATCGGAACTTATGCGCCGCGGCAAAAGGATTTCCTGGAGCTGGTCGAAGCTTCCCGCCCCATAGATGACCCGGTGTACCATTGGAATGTTCCGGTACTTTGTCCCTTTCATGGCCGCGCGTATGTTCGTCGAATCCTTCAATTTCATATCGTCAGTTTAAGTACCTTAAGAGTTCCCTGAGGCTGGACAAGGTCAAATGCCTGTTCTCATGCTGGTCCGGATGGACCTCCTCGTGGGCCCAGGTAGTGTGAAAAGGAACATGTACCGCCCGGGCTCCTATATTCAGGATGGGCAATACATCCGATTTGAGGGAATTGCCCACCATTAAAAATTCGCCCACCTGAATTTCCAAATGCTCCAGCAGGCGGGTATAGTTGATTTCTTTCTTGTCGCTGAGTACCTCCACGTGATGGAAATAATCGATCAGCCCCGATTTTTCGAGTTTGCGCTCCTGGTCCAGCAGGTCTCCTTTGGTCAGTACCAGCAGCCGGTACTTTGCAGAGAGGGCCTCCAGCACTTCCTCCACCCCATCCAACAACTCCAGCTTGTGGGAGATCATTTGTTTGCCCAATGCCAGGATCCTGCCGATGGTCTCCTGGGAGACCCTGCCATTGGAAAGCTCCAGGGCGGATTCTATCATGGACAGCATAAACCCCTTGATCCCATACCCGTAGAGTTCCAGGTTGCGCATTTCCATCTTGAAGAGTTCCTGGTCGATGGTGTTTTTGGTTTCATAGGGTTCCAGCAATTCTGCAAACGCGGCTTCGGCCTCCCTGAAATAGGTCTCATTGACCCAAAGGGTATCGTCTGCATCAAAGCCGATGGTGGTTATTTCTTTAAAATTCAGGTCCATACCTGCTTCGCTTTTTCGAGGTCTTCCGGGGTATCGATTTCGATGCCCGTGACCCGGGTTTGGACCATTTTTATCTTTTTTCCGTATTCCAGGAACCGGATCGCCTCAATTTTCTCCACGGCTTCCAGGGGCTGCATGGGGAGTCTTCGGAAATCGAGCAGTGCCCGCTTGCGAAAGGCATAGACGCCTTTGTGTTTGAAATAGGTCGCTTTGGGGGTTTCAGCCCGCTGGTATGGAATTGGGGCCCGAGAAAAATACAGGGCGAATCCCTGGTTGTCCGTAATGACCTTTACCGTGTTTGGATTCCCGATTTCATCTGCATCCGTAATTTCCGTCATCAGGGAGGCGAGGTCGATCTCCCCTTGCGGGTCTTCCCTGAACACCTTGAGCAACTTCGCCAGGCTTTCGCCTTCGGTAAAGGGTTCGTCCCCCTGGACATTGACCACGATATCCACCTCCAGGTCGGCCACGGCCTCCGCGATCCGGTCACTCCCGGTCTCGTGGGCTTCCCGGCTCATCATCACGGCTCCCCCGGCCTTTCGGATGGCAGCGGCAATTTCATCGCTGTCGGTGACCACCAGGACCGCATCGAACAACCCGGTTTTGACAGCTGCTTCGTAGGTGCGCACGATCACCGGCTTCCCGGCGAGGTCCTTCATGAGTTTGCCCGGGAAGCGGGAGGCAGCGTAACGGGCCGGTATCATTGCGATTGTTTTCAAAAGGGTCTTTTTATGTAGTGGGCCATGGGCAAAAGTACGCTATTTGTATTAGTGGGGCTTCTTCCGGTCCGGCCTTAATTTCC
>JAWWDW010000389.1:0-2778 GCA_033719735.1 Robiginitalea sp.
ACGGTACGCGTGCCGGAGTTTAACCAAAGAAAGTATTCCAGCGCTCCGACAAAAAGAAGCAGGAGGCCGCCAAAAAAAAGGAACAGGAAGGCCCCCTTGATCAACTGCCGCTTGTAATAGCGATTGACAAACGTCTGGAGTTTGTGAAGTATCTGGCCGTAACTACCCAAATTTCATATCTTTAGTACCAAGATAGTACGACGCCATTAATTCTTCGGCCAAAATCATGTTAAAAGCCGGTATGAATTCGCTCAAATACCTAGCGGCCTATACGATTCCCCTTTCCGCCTATATCGGGATTTCCCAGGGGGGCGCCTGGTATTATTTAACACCCGTTTATGCTTTTTTGATGATTCCCATCCTGGAAATCCTGCTGCCCCAGGACCCTCACAACCTGGAAGCCTCAGAGAAAGACGCCCGGGAAATTAATCCGGTCTACGACTGGATGCTCTACGCAAATATCCCCATCGTCTACGGCCTTATCTGGCTGGTGGGAACCACAGTCAGCACCGGTTCCTTCAGTGGTTTTGAAGCTGTGGGTATGGCACTGTCACTGGGCATTGTCCTGGGGACAAACGGCATTAACGTCGGCCATGAACTGGGCCACAGGCAGTCTTCCCCGGAACGGTTTCTTGGCAAGCTGCTGCTGCTTCCAAGCCTCTACATGCATTTTTACATCGAACACAATTTTGGACATCACCAGCATGCCGCTACCAAAGAAGACCCTGCTACGGCGAGGTACAACCAGTGGGTGTACCATTTCTGGATCACCTCTGTTACCCGCCAGTACCTCAATGCCTGGCGGATACAGAAAAACCTGCTAAAGCGGGAAGGCCGTGGTTTTTTCTCCATCTACAACGACATGTTCTGGTATCTCCCCATACAGGCCGCGTATATTGCCCTTCTTTTAGGCCTTTTTGGCGGGGCTGCAACGGGGTTCCTGCTGGTATGTGGCGTCATCGGGTTCCTGCTGCTGGAAACCGTAAACTATATTGAACACTATGGCCTCCTTCGCAGGAAACTCCCTTCGGGCAGGTATGAGCGGGTACGGGAGGTGCATTCCTGGAACAGCAACCACATCATAGGTCGTATCGTGCTGTATGAGCTAACCCGGCATAGCGACCACCATTACAAGTCGTCCAAAAAATATCAGCTCCTGGACTACCATGAGGCGTCTCCCGAAATGCCTTTCGGCTATCCAACCTCCATGGTCCTTTCCCTGCTGCCGCCCCTTTGGTTCCGCATCATGAATCCCCGGGTGCCCGGGGAAATGAAAACCGGCTGAGCAGTTCTTGTTTCTAGGCCACGGGTGTCTATCTTTGCCGGTAAAATCACGCTATGAAAAGTTCTGTTCGCGTCAGGTTCGCGCCCAGCCCCACCGGCCCGCTTCATATCGGCGGGGTTCGCACCGCTCTTTTTAATTACCTGTTTGCAAAGAAACACGGGGGAGATTTCATCCTTCGAATCGAGGACACCGACCAAAGCCGGTTCGTGCCCGGGGCTGAAGCCTACATCGTGGAAGCCCTTGAATGGCTGGGGATCCCCTTTGATGAAGGCCCGGGGAAAGAAGGTAGTTTCGGGCCGTATCGCCAGTCGGAACGTTCGGGCCTGTACAGGAAGTACGTTTTGGAGCTCATCGATTCCGGATGGGCCTACTACGCTTTCGACACCCCCGAAGCCCTCGACTCCTTCCGCAAGGATAGCGAACAAGAAGGCCAAACCTTTACCTATAACTGGGAAAACAGGGAGCGCATGAACAACTCCCTTTCCCTGACCGGGGATGTGGTTGAAGAAAGACTCAATCGTGGAGACGCCTATGTGATCCGCTTTAAGTGGCCCATAGACACCGTGGTAAACCTCAAAGACCGCATCCGTGGGGATATCCGGATTGACGCGAACACCCTTGACGACAAGGTATTGTTCAAAAGCGATGGCATGCCGACCTATCACCTGGCCAACATCGTGGACGACCACCTGATGAAAATCAGCCATGTCATCCGGGGAGAAGAGTGGCTCCCGTCACTGGCCCTGCACTGCAAGCTTTATGAGGCATTCGGCTGGACCCCCCCTGAATTTGCACACCTCCCCCTGATCATGAAACCCCAGGGCAAAGGAAAACTGAGCAAACGGGACGGTGACAAGCTCGGTTTTCCCGTATTTCCGTTAACCTGGAAAGAAAGCAAGGGCTACCGGGAAAGCGGGTATTTTCCGGAAGCTGTGCTGAACTTTCTGGCAATGCTTGGCTGGAACCCCGGTACGGAACAGGAGTTGTTTTCAAAAGAAGCGCTCATAGCTGCCTTTGACCTGGACCGGGTACAGAAGTCCGGTGCCCGGTTCGACCCAGAAAAGAACAAGTGGTATAATCACCAGTATTTGCAGCAAAAGCCGGTATCGGATCTGGCTTCATTATTCAGGCCGATCCTGTCCGACCATGGGGTTGAGGAATCGAATTTTTCGGACACCTACCTCATCAGGGCTGTTGGCATGATCCGGGAACGGGCTTCTTTTGTACATGAATTCTGGGACCTCGGCTCCTACCTGTTTGAGGCTCCTGAAAGCTATGATGAAAAGGCGGTACGCAAACAGTGGAAACCGGAAACCCCGGGCCGCATGAAGGAACTCGCTTCCGTACTGGAGGCCCTGGGAGGTTTTAGCGCCACCGATACCGAGACTGCCGTCAAAGATTGGCTTACGGCCTCAGGGCTTTCCTTCGGGCAAGTGATGCCCCCCCTGCGATTGGTGCTTGTGGGCGCCATGAAAGGCCCCCACCTCTTTGAC
>JAWWDW010000390.1:0-2767 GCA_033719735.1 Robiginitalea sp.
GAACGATCTTACCGATGACCTGTACATCCGAACCACTTCGCTCCAATTCCCGGATCTTGTAGAATCGGGACTTGTCGATGTAACGGTTGGGGAAATGGTAGAGGAGGTCCTGATAGGTAACAATGCCCAGTTCACGCCCTAGCATGGCGGCCCTGCCAGGACCAACCCCTTTAAGATACGTAATGGGTGTTTGGAGCACGTTGGGATGCATCGGTCTAAATTACACCTTCCCACATTGAACTGCAACCCGGTAAAACGCTAAATTTGAAGGGACCGATACCGTTAGATGTGCACATGACCTCAAAAATCACCACCTTGATCTTCATGGCTGCCCTCCCACTTTTCGGGGTGGCCCAGGAGGAGGGGTATGATTTTCTCAAAGCCCGAATCCGCATTGCCCCGGACCCTGATGCCGGGTTGATCGCAGGGGAGGCCCAATATGATTTTGTGAGTCCGGGCACCGGGGATAGTATCCGGCTGGATGCGCACATGATGGAATACAGCCGTGTGGAACTCAACGGGCAACCGGCGGCCTACAGGACCACATCGGGAAAGCTCGTTATAGAAGGACCTGAGCAGGGGGGAAGGCATGAACTCCGCATTTCCTACCGGGCGTTTCCTGCCCAAACCGTTTATTTTATTGGATGGAAGGATTCCCTGGTGGGAAACGAGCAGATCTGGACTCAGGGGCAGGGGAAGGACAGCAGCCACTGGGTGCCCGTGGTGGACCAAATGCAGGAGAAAGCCGAATTCGACCTGACAGTCCTTTTTGATTCCGATTACCAGGTAGTCGCCAACGGCCGCCTGATCCGGAAAACCCGGGAAGGCCCCCTGACACGTTGGGTTTTTGACATGGACAAACCCATGAGCAGCTACCTGCTGGCCTTTGCCATAGGGCGGTTCGACTCCCTGTCGTGGGAATCGGCATCGGGGGTTCCGCTTACGGGCTACTATCCCAGGGGTGAATCGGAAAGAGCCCGCTGGACCTACCGGTATACCCGGGAGATCTTTGAGTACCTGGAAGAAGCCATTGGAATCCCATATCCCTGGGGAGATTACAAACAGGTCCCGGTACGGGATTTCCTCTATGCGGGCATGGAAAATACCGGGGCCACCTTCTTTTCGGACCGGTACCTGGTGGATTCCCTTGGCTACCAGGACCAAAATTACATCAATGTAAATGCCCATGAACTGGCCCACCAGTGGTTCGGAAACCTGGTGACGGAAACCGGGGCCGCCGAGCACTGGCTGCATGAGGGCTTCGCTACCTTCTATGCGTATGAGGCAGAAAGGCACCTGCTGGGGTCCGACCTGGTATACTGGAAGCTCTACGACACGGCCAGGGCGCTGGAGGGACAGGATGCAACCGGCGCAGGGGAATCCCTGCTGGATCCGGGTGCAAGCAGCCTTACCTTTTACGAAAAAGGGGCCTGGGCACTGTACCTGCTCCGGGAGGAGGTTGGGGAAACGGCTTTCCGAAAAGGAGTGAAGGACTTCCTACAGGCACATGCCTATTCCAATGCCCGGGTGGAAGACTTCCTCAGGGCGGTTGAAAAATCCTCTGGGACCTCCCTGTCAGGATTCCGGAAAACCTGGCTGGAAGCAACCGGGTTTCCCAGTGGGCCCGCAATGGAATACCTGAAGCAAAACGCTGAACCCGTAAAGCGCTACCTCGGGTTGCTCGAAGCTGAAAAAAGGGGGACTCCTGTGGAGGAATCGATGATCGCGGAAGCCTGGCAGCAGTATGCCAGTCCATGGTACCGGGCGCATTTGCTGAGGTCCTTCAGGGATGTACTCACCCCAGTATTCCTGGAACAGGTGTGCCGTCAGGGCTCCCTGCCGGTTCAGAAGGCGTTCCTGGAAACCACCGGGTCCCTCCAGGACTGGATGATCCCGATGGTGGAGGGGTGGCTCGATGCCCCCAGCTATGACCTTAGGGAAGCATCCCTCTTCCGGCTCTGGGTAGCCCGTCCCGCAAAGAGGAAGTCCTATCTGGACAGGGTTTCCCAAAACGGGAGTTTGTCTGAAATGCGGTTGCAGCAACTCTGGTGGCTGCTTGCTGTATTCACAGAAGGATATGGGGACGGGGATGCGAAGCAAGGGTATTTGAAGCGCCTGAGGGCAACCACCTCATCCGCCTATGGGTGGGAAATCCGGGAGCATGCCTTTTCCATGCTACGGGAAGTGGGCGCCCTCGGCCCCGAAAACCTTCAGGACCTCATGCAGGCGACAGAGCACCACAGCTGGCAGTTTAAAAAATTTGCACGCAACCTATTTGAGGAATTGCTTAAGGAACAGGGAAACCCGGACCTGTGGAAAAACCTGGCCGAAAACTTCCCCCGGGACCGGTATAAATACCTGCATCAAAAAATCGAATCGCTATGAGGGCACTGGTAATTTCAGGGGGAGGTAGCAAGGGGGCCTTTGCGGGAGGAGTCGCCCAGTACCTGATGCAGGAAAAAAGGATGGCCTACGACCTGCTGCTGGGAACCTCCACGGGCAGCCTGTTGATTTCCCACCTGGCATTGCAGAAGATTGAAAAGATCCGGGAGGTCTATACCTCGGTGACACAGGGTAGCATCTTCAGCAACTGTCCGTTTACGATACACCGGAAGTACGGTGCGGCTACCATTGGTATCAACCACTGGAATGTGCTAAAGAACCTGCTGAGGGGAAGCAAGACCTTCGGGGAAAGCCACCATTTGCACACCCTGATACGCAATACCCTCTCCCCATCGGAATTCGGGGAACTCCGGGAGGGGCCAGC
>JAWWDW010000391.1:0-2761 GCA_033719735.1 Robiginitalea sp.
ATTATGTGATAAGGGGCCTGATTTACCTGCTCACAATAGGATTGATACTGTGGACGGGGTTCTCATGGGTGTATGACCTGACCCCTGATGGCATCCGGAAAACTCCAGAGGAATACGATGCCGTGGAAACCCGACAGATGAACAGCCGCAGACTCAATGCCGTCATTGTCGGATCGGTCATAACCGCAGTACTGGTATTGGTGGCAGGAAGTTTCTGGGCGGGATCCACATGGCGGATGGATAAGGCAGCGGCTGCCACCTCAGGATTGCGGATAGCCGTCCTGCCCTTTGAGGACCGGTCGGACAATGCCGAGTTCGCATATTTAAGCGAAGGCCTGGCAGAGGATGTCATTAGTACCTTGTTTGATTTTTCCACAGTGTCGGTTATCTCCTCCCGGTCCGCTTTCCAATTCAGGGATACCGATAAATCCATCGGAGAGATCTCCAGGGAACTGAATGCCGATATCGTGTTGACCGGTAGCTACACCATTACCAATCAGAGGGTGGATGTTAAGGTGGAGATCATAGATACCGAAGTAGATGAAATCCTCAACTATGCCTCGGTTATGGGAGAGCTGGGGCGCATAAGGGACATATCCACTCAAATCGGAGGACATTTGCAGGAATCCCTGGGGGTCACTCCAGCAGAAGCTGGGGATCATGAAAAAAAGGAGGGGCGACCAGTCAGCCCGGAGGCGTTCAAACTCTATTCCCTTGGAAAAAGTGCGATGCGCGACCATACCGGGCAGAAACTCGCCGAAGTGACCAAGTACTTTGAGGCAGCCATCGAGCTGGACCCTGATTATTTGGATCCCTATATAGGGATGGCAGAAGCCTACCTATTCGATGTGAACCGGGGATACCTCTCACCAACAGAAGGCGCTGCAAAGGCCAAAAAGTATGCCCTGAAAGCAGAGCAGTTACATCCGGGTAGTGGGGAAGTAAGCGGTCTGCTGGGAAGTATTCATTTTTGTAATTACGAATTCGATCAGGCCGTTCCCTACTTTGAGAAGTCCCTCGAAAAAAGCCCGAATTTCACGCTGGCCTATCAATGGTATTCCTTTATACTCTATTTTTTCAGGGATTTCGAAAGGGCGGAACAACTCCAGATGAAAGCCGCCCTCCTGGATCCTCTCGATGCACTTAACGACGTTTACCTGGCCAGTAATTATATTTTTCAGGATAAGCTGGTACAGGCGGAAGAATTAATCGACGCGAAACTTTCCCTCAACCCGGATCATTTGGAAATGATATGGCTTAAATCGGTTCTTCTTGTAGAAAAGGGCATGTACCAGGAGGCGTATGAGACCATTCTGAAACGAAAACAATTCCTGGATACCAATTTTGTGGCCGGCTATATATATGCCCGAGTCGGAAAGGAGGAACAGGCAGAAAGAGTCCTGCAAACAATTGTGGAACGATCAGAAAAACAGTATGTTCCGCCTTCTCAGATAACCATACTCCTTAGTGGCATGGGCCGGTATGAAGAGGCATTGGAACGACTAGAGGAAGCCTTTCTCGCCCATGATCTATGGATTGGTTGGGTGCACTTTACTTCCATGGCCAATCCGATCAAGAACGATCCCCGGTATGTATCTATGGTGGGTACCCTACTGAGGGAATAGTCCGCGCCTTAAAGCACCAAATGTATTTACTGCCCCTTACTTTCCAATTTAATGGGCATCTGGCCGCGTGATCCTGCCAGCCTTTGTATTTTTACCATCAATCTGTATTGCAAATGAAAATCACCTACCGGGACGAGGAATTGTGGAATACCTGGACCCACGGACTGGGCATCCTCCTCGGGATGGTCGGGGCAATTTTTATGCTTGTCAAGGCACAGGGATTGGATGGGCTCGCACGCACGGCTGTCTGGATTTACAGCCTTTCCGTAATCGTGCTGTTTACGGCCTCCACAGTATACCACGCTGTGGCGGATCCCCGGATCAAACGAAAGCTCCGGATTCTGGACCACATCAGTATCTACCTGCTCATCGCGGGCACCTATTCCCCGGTGGCCCTGATCACCCTAAGGGAGGGTAGTGGCTGGTGGCTCTTCGGGGCGGTCTGGGGGATGGCCCTTTTCGGTGCCGTCCTCAAGCTGTTCTTTACCGGGAAATTTGAGATCTTTTCCCTCTTTTTATACCTGCTGATGGGATGGCTCATTGCCATCGATTTCAAGAACCTGATGGGCCACCTGAGCCCTACGGGCAAATGGTGGTTAATGGCCGGGGGGGCTTTCTACACCGTGGGGATTCTGTTCTATGCCATCCGGAGAATTCCATTTAATCATATGATCTGGCATTTTTTTGTGCTGGCGGGTGCCCTGTGCCATTGGCTCTTTATCTATCTGGATGTGCTTCCGGGTTAAGGTCCTGCTAGAGAAGATAAGCCAGGATGAGCCCCAAAAGGATCACCCCAAGCTTTCGAAGGTTATGGGCGTGGTTCCGGGAGCTCTCAAAAAGTATGATGGTGGATACGTGCAGGATCATTCCAATTACCAGTGCCAGCAACGAATCATAAACTGTCTGGAAGAAGGGGAGTGCTCCCATCCAGGTCCCCAGTGGAGTCATCGCGGCAAAGGCGCCTATGAAAACCCAGGTAGTGGTCCGGGAAAGCCCGGATTCGATTAAAAAACTTCCCAGGATCAGGGCCACGGGGATTTTGTGAATGGCAATCCCCCAAATGACGGCCTGGTTCGAAGACAGTGGAATCCCTTCCAGAAAAGCATGTAACCCCAGGCTGACAAACAGCATCAACG
>JAWWDW010000392.1:0-2760 GCA_033719735.1 Robiginitalea sp.
CCTTTTTGACCTCCGCGGTTAGTTTGATGTCCGTACCCCGTCCTGCCATGTTCGTGGCTATGGTAACAACACCCGGGTTTCCCGCCTCGGCCACGATATCCGCCTCCTTCTTGTGAAGCTTGGCGTTCAGTACGTTGTGCGGGATCTTCCGGAGGTTCAGCATGCGGGAGAGCAATTCGGAAACCTCCACCGAGGTGGTCCCGATCAGTACGGGCCGGCCCGCTTCGGATAGCTGGGTTACCTCGTCGATAATGGCGTTGTATTTTTCCCGCTTGGTCTTGTAGATCAGGTCGTTTTTATCGTCCCTGGCAATGGGCCGGTTGGTGGGGATCTCCACTACGTCCAGTTTGTAGATTTCCCAGAATTCACCCGCCTCGGTAACCGCCGTACCGGTCATACCGGCCAATTTTCGGTACATCCTGAAATAGTTCTGAAGCGTAATGGTGGCGAAGGTCTGGGTCATCGCCTCGATCTTCACATTTTCCTTGGCTTCGATGGCCTGGTGCAGTCCGTCGGAATACCGGCGTCCTTCCATGATCCGGCCGGTCTGTTCGTCCACGATCATGACCTTGTTTTCCATGACCACGTACTCCACATCCTTCTCGAAGAGGGTGTAGGCCTTGAGCAACTGGGTCATCGTATGGATCCGCTCGCTCTTGACGGCAAAATCCTTGAAGAGTTCCTCTTTGAGCTTGGCTTCTTCCTCGATGTCGAGGTTCTGGTCCTCGATACGGGCAATCTCATTTCCGATATCCGGCATGATGAAGAAATCGCTCTCCTGGTCCCCCGAAATGTAGCTGATGCCCTTGTCGGTCAGTTCGATCTGGTTGTTTTTCTCGTCGATGACAAACAGGAGTTCTGCGTCCACCGTGGGCATTTCCCGGTTGTTGTCCTGCATGTAGAAATTCTCCGTCTTCTGCAGCAGTTGCTTGATCCCTTCCTCGCTGAGGAATTTGATGAGCGCCTTGTTTTTCGGAAGGCCCCGGTGGACCCTCAGCAAGAGGAACCCACCTTCTTTGGTATCCCCCTCTGCGATTTTCTTTTTGGCTTCCGCCAGCACCCCGGTCAGGTAGCGCTGCTGTTTCTGCACCAGTTCGGAAACCTTGGGGCGGAGTTCGTTGAATTCGTGTCGGTCCCCTTCCGGTACCGGCCCGGAGATGATAAGGGGGGTACGGGCATCGTCGATCAGGACGGAATCCACCTCATCCACGATGGCGTAGTGGTGCGGGCGCTGTACCAGGTCTCCCGGGGTATGCGCCATATTGTCGCGCAGGTAGTCAAAGCCGAATTCGTTGTTCGTCCCGTAGGTGATGTCTGCGTTATAGGCTTGCCGCCTGCCTTCTGAGTTGGGCTTGTGTTTGTCGATGCAGTCCACAGAAAGGCCGTGGAACTCGAAGATAGGCGCCATCCAGGCGCTGTCCCGTTTGGCCAGATAATCGTTTACCGTCACCAGGTGGACCCCTTTACCCGAAAGGGCATTGAGGTATACCGGCAGGGTGGCGACCAGGGTCTTCCCCTCCCCGGTCTGCATTTCGGCGATCTTCCCCTGGTGGAGCACAATACCCCCGATCAGCTGTACGTCGTAGTGGACCATGTCCCAGGTGACCTCCTTACCGGCTGCGTCCCAGGAATTGCTCCAAACCGCCTGCTCCCCTTCCAGTTTTACGTACTCTGCCCTGGCGGAAAGCTGCCGGTCGAATTCGGTCGCCTGAACGGTCAGGGTCGAATTCGCGGCAAACCGCTTGGCGGTTTCCTTGATTACGGCAAATGCCTCGGGCAGGATTTCCTCCAGGGTTTGCTCCGTCCGCTCGTAGACCTGATCTTCCAGCTGGTCAATTTGCCCGTAGAGGCTTTCGTTCAGGTCGATGTCGTCGGACGCCTCAACCTGCTTTTTGAGATCTGCAATCTGGTCCTGCAGGTCCTGAATGCGTTGCTGTATGGTTTTCTTGAATTCGGTGGTCTTACTGCGGAGCTCGTCGTGGGAGAGGGCCTCCAGGCCGGCCTCATGGGATTTGATCTTTGCAACCAGGGGTTGTAATGCCTTAACGTCTTTCTTGGCCTTGTCACCTACAAAAGCCTTTAAGATCGTATCGATAATGCTCATAATATGCTGTGTTTAAGTTGCCTTTCCGGGTAGCGTTTCCGTTGGCAACCGGATAAGGGGCTGTAATTTTCATCAAACAGGCCCTTACATCCGCGCAAAAGGTGTTCCGTTTTACTCCATGCCCGGAAGAATATCCCAGGCCTGTCAAAATTACATAAAAAAAAGCCTCCGGAGAGACTTTTTGGTATTAGATATGAGGTCGTTTAATATTCGTCTTCATTCCAGAGGTAGTCCTCTTCGGTCGGGTAATCCGGCCAGATCTCTTCAATAGATTCGTAGATTTCACCACCTTCCTCTTCCATGGACTGAAGATTCTCAACGACTTCCAGAGGGGCCCCGGTACGGATGGCATAATCGATCAACTCATCTTTGGTAGCGGGCCAGGGAGCGTCGCTCAGATAGGATGCCAATTCTAATGTCCAATACATCGTAGTGCTGCTATTTTAAAATTTTTGCAAAAATATATTTTAAACCTTTACGGCAAAGAAAATGCCAGGCATTTTACCAACCCTAACAAAATTTTGCGGATTTAGCAAATCCATAACGCGATAATTGCAGAATTATTCCTTTTTGTCCCGGGGAACCCATTTAATTTCATCCGCCTGTAGTTCTGAAGACAATTTTCGTGCCAGGACAAAGAGGTAATCCGACAGCCG
>JAWWDW010000393.1:0-2739 GCA_033719735.1 Robiginitalea sp.
ATTTCGAAGAAAACCAGGGAGGGGTCTGTCCCTTCAAAGATGAGGTCTATCGGGGTGGTGCCGGAAGCCTCGGGAACCAGGCCATATCCGTGGTTGTGATAGGCAAAATAAACCCCTTCCGCCTTTGCGTTTTCTCCAATCGTATTAAAGCGTTCAGCTATGCGTTTGTAGGCGTCCAGGGAGGTTCGCTCATAATCCGGTATACTGGTCAAAACCACATATTTGGCCCCCAGGGTATTTGCAGCTTCGGCCAGGGCACCCATGTTCCCTTCGAGGGTATACAGGTCGGTATGCATGGCGGGAACCCGTATCCCGTGATCGCCAAGAAGTTGTTTGAACCCGGCAGCCGTTTTCCCGTAAAACCCACTAACGCTGAATCCCAGTCTTGGGGTTACTTCCGCCCAAAATGCTTTGTTCCGGGCATCGGAAAAAGGATAGGGGCCATAGGTTTCAAACTCCGTGATCCCCAGTTCAGCCAGGGCTTTTACGTCGGCCTCCAGGTCATTTTCCAAAAGCTTTGGCACGGAAAACAGCCCCAGCCCTATGGATTTTAAACGGTCCAGGGGAGGTAACCAGTGAGCAGATGCCGTTGACAGGCAGGTGGCGCCAAAGGTAAAAAGGGAAGCGGTTTTTAAGAAGTGGGTGCGGTCCATGTGGGTTGGCGTTTCTTTATTGTTATAATTGGCATTCCCTAAGATATTGAAAATAGCGCACTCAATTTTTTTCGATTATTTCCGAACTTTTTGAGGACGTAAGAAAGTACAAAGATCCATAAGCGCCCTGCTGTAATACCCTCTCACAAATGTCCAAACACGTAAAATTCCGTGATGTTTTCTTCGTTGGATTCCTGTCATTCCTGATTACTTCCTGTTCCCTGGTCAAGATCGAAAGCGAGCAGCAACCCCTGTCGGTAAACGAACTCAACACCCGCCTGTTGATACAGGCCTTTGCGGAGGAGGCCCTGGAACGCACGGAAATTGCGGCAGACAGCATCCTGAAGGAAACAGAAGGCCGGCTGGACATCCAGAAAAATGCCCTTCGATGGAAAATCCAAACGGCATCCGCCCTGGGCAGGATCAGTTTTCTTTTTGCCCCTGAGGGCCGTCCATCTTTTGGTCCCGGAAAACCGAGGGTTCTACCGATTTTAAATGAAGGTCGCGCTGTGGGAACGGGATGACGATGTTGTTCTCGTAGAGGATGTCGTGGACGGCAAAGATTACCTCACTTCGAATCCGCAGCCAGTCTTCAAAATGGGCCGTCCAGAAAAGCAGCCTGAAATCAAGGGAACTCTCGCCCATTTCATTGAACAGGACCAGGGGTTCCGGATCGGGCTTAATTTCCGGATGCTCATTTATGACTTGCAGGAGCAGTTTTTTAACCAGATGTACGTCAGACCCGTAGGCCACCCCGGAAATGATTTCAATACGCCTGGACTTATCCGAAAGGGTCCAGTCAATGACTTCCTGGGAAATCAACATACCGTTCGGGACGATCACTTCGGCCCCGTCAAAGGTTTTGATGTGGCTGGAGCGGATCCCCATGGAGGTTACCTTGCCCATAAGGTCGTTTACTTCAATAACATCCCCCAGTTGCACCTCCCTTTCAAAGAGCAGGATAACCCCGGAAACCAGGTTGTTAAAGATGTTTTGTAATCCGAACCCAATGCCCACGCTAAAGGCACTGAGGATGATGGTCAGTTGGTCCAGGGGCATGCCGATGGCACGTACGGCCATGAGAATCCCAATGGTAATCAGTGCAAACTGGGTGATGGCGGTGATCATCCGGGGAATCCCTTTTTTCAGGGAAAACTTGTTGAGGACGTCTGCCCGCAGGATGATTTTGATAACCCTGGAAAGGACAATGGAAAACCAGATGATAAAAATGAACAGCAGGATGTTCCCCAGGGAAAAGGACATGGAACCTACTGAAAAGGTATAGGTAAAGATTTTTCCCACCAAATCATAGACGAATCCTTTAACATAGAAAATGCGGAGCAAGGCATCCAGCCAGAACAGGGTGACCGCTATGACGACCACCCGACTGACCACAGTTTTAAGGTAGGCCTCGTGATCCCGGACCACCCGGAAGCCATTCAGGTAGCGGCTGCTGATTAGAATTTGAAGGCCGCCAATTAAGATCACCGCACAGATATACAGGAGGAGGCCTGCCAGGGCATTGGTGATAAAGGAGGTGGTAACTACCTGTGCAACGCTGGTATACCCGAGGATATTTGCTACAACCCCGACCAGGCTGGCCAGCAAATGGAAGGCAACCAGGAAACGGACAAAACCAGAAAGGGTACGGCTGGGCAGTTTCAAAAGTGCCGGCCGACGGTACAATCGCCAGAGGATTAGCAGTGCTACCACCCCGAGGCCAAGCAAAGCATACCGGTAGATCAGGGTTTCAGGGGGGATCAATCGAATCGCAAGGAATATCAGCAGCAGTACGGAAAAACCCCAGAGAAAGCCATGCATCCTCCGGGGGGTGAGTTTAAGGGTGATATCCAACAGGGGGATCAGCATTGCCAGGATGGTGATGTCGACCAGCAGGGGAGGCCGGTCCGGGAAGAACCCTACCGTTAGGAACAAGCTGAAAAGCAATCCCGCGCTGAACGGTTTTTGCAATACCTGCCTGAGCATGTCTTCGTAATAGCCAAGTTCGTCGGATTTCAGAAGCTTCAATTGTGTCTTCACCCAGGAGAAGAGCGCTAAAATACCTACCAGGAAAAGCAGGAAGAAG
>JAWWDW010000394.1:0-2720 GCA_033719735.1 Robiginitalea sp.
AAGAACAAAAAGAACCACCTGGCCATCGTGGTGGATGAATTCGGAGGGACTTCGGGTCTGGTGACCCTTGAGGATGTGATAGAAGAGATCGTGGGGGATATCAGCGATGAGTTTGACGACGAGGACCTGGTGTATTCAAAGCTGGATGATTACAATTATGTCTTTGAGGGTAAAACCAACCTGAAGGATTTTTTCCGTGCCATCCAACTGGAGGATCCATCAGCTTTTGAGAACCACAAGGGGGAATCGGAAACCATCGCCGGGTTTGTGCTGGAAATCTCGGGGCGCTTCCCCAGGCGGGGCGAAAAGATCGGATTTGAAGGTTTCCAGTTTACGGTGGAAAGCATCGACAAGAAACGATTGAAACAAATAAAAGTAACCCTGCCCCATGAAGCTTAAGAATGTTTTAGTGACGGGAATCCTGGCAATGATGGTACTGTCCTGCGGTGAAGACCCTGTTCCCAAGCCAAAGGCCATGCTGCGTCTGGAGTATCCGGCCCAGGCCTATCGCTCCATGCAGTCCGATTGCCCCTTTGCGTTCGACTATAATCGGATGGCGACCCCCGACCTGCAGGAAGGGTGTAATATGATCCTGGATTACAAGGCGATGAAGGGCTCCATCTACCTGACGTATAAACCAGTGGAAGGGAACCTGAGGGAACTGCTCGCAGATGCCCAGAAACTATCTTACGAACATGTGGTGAAGGCCGACAACATTCTGGAACAGCCTTTTGTGAATGCGCAGGACCGGGTGTTTGGGATGTTTTATGAGGTGAAGGGGGATGCGGCCTCCCAGTCTCAGTTCTACGTGACCGACAGCCTGAATCATTTTGTGACCGGGTCCCTGTACTTTTATGCAAAACCCAATTATGACTCCATCTTTCCGGCGGCCGTTTACCTGCAAAAGGATATCCGCAGGATTGTGGAAACCCTGCGCTGGCAATAAGGGGGTTTAAAACCGATCGTTATGACTGAATACACCGCTGAAGCCCTGAAGGAATGTCACCGTAAAATTGCCCCCTTTATTCACCGCACCCCTGTGATGCGCTCCCGGCTTCTGGATGGGATGACCGGGGCGGAGCTCTATTTTAAATGCGAGAATTTCCAGCGGGCGGGCTCCTACAAGATTCGGGGTGCTACCCACGCACTCTTACTGAAAAAGGATGCCGGGGACCTTAAAGGTATCGTGACCCATTCTTCCGGTAATTTTGCACAGGCGCTTTCCCTCGCGGCGAAAAACCTCGGGGTGCCTGCCTATATCGTAATGCCGGAGACGGCGCCGGAGGTCAAGAAAAGGGGTGTGCGGGAATACGGGGGTCAGATTATCGAATGTGCCCCTACCCTGGAGGCCCGGGAGGCCGAAGCGAGTCGCGTACAGGAGGAAACAGGGGCGGAATTCATTCACCCCTCCAATGATCCCCGGGTAATGCTGGGGCAGGGAACGGCATGCATTGAATTGCTGGAGGATGTGGGTGACCTGGAAATGGTGGTGGCTCCGGTAGGGGGTGGTGGCCTGCTGGGCGGTACGGCCCTGTCCGCTTCATTTTTTGGGCGGGATTGCACCCCTGTGGGGGCAGAACCGCTTGCCGTGGACGACGCGTACCGTTCCCTGAAAGAAGGCAGGATCATGGGAAACACCACCACGGATACCATTGCTGATGGTTTGAAAACGGTGCTCGGCACGTATACCTTTCCGGTCCTTCAACAACATGTCAGAACGATTGTTCGTGTGACTGAAGTCGAGATCATCCAGGCGATGCGACTGGTGTGGGAGCGCATGAAGATCGTGATCGAACCTTCCAGTGCCGTTGCCCTTGCCGCTGTATTTAAGGACAGGGAACGGTTTGCCGGTAAGAAAACCGGCATCATTATTTCTGGGGGTAATGTAGACCTGGAAAAACTCCCTTTTCAGGCGGGTTAATCCCCGGATTCCTCCCGGGCTTCAAGCAGGGCTCTGGCCCGGGCAATGCTGCCCTTTACCTGCTCGGCCATTTGCTTGACCTTGGCTTCTTCTTCCTTCAGCCACTGCTGTTTCTCAGCACTGAGTTCCTTTCCCTTCATGATCTCCTCGTGATCGAAACGGTCTCCAAAACCCTTCATCCAGGCCATCATGGCGGTATGTGCCTCCTGAAGGTCTGTCATGGCCTTTTGGTAGGTCTGCCCTGTCTCCGTGCTGTCTGCAAGGGGTTTTAATTGGCCTACAAGCCTGCTGATGGTGCTCATTTCCGGCATTACCGAATCGTGGATTGCCATGACCTGCTCCATGCGGGTAGGAGGCTTTTGATCTTCCTTGCACGACCCCATAAACGAAACAACGACGGCTAATAGAAGGAGGTACACGGCCTTGCGGACAATGGCGGGATAGAGAAAGCTGATTTTCATAGGACGCATTTGTTGGGTAAAAGTAAGAACTTTGAGAAAAATACACCCTGATGAGCGAAGTAAACCGCCGCTGGTTTTACCTGATTGTCCTTTCCATCATCTGGGGTAGTTCCTATATCCTCATCAAAAAGGGCCTTGACGGATTCTCCGCCATACAACTGTGGGGGGTTCGCGTCCTGATGGCCGGGTTGCTTTTAATGGGGATCGGTTTCCGGTCCCTGCGGACCATCGGCAGAGGACAATGGAAATGGGTCGCCTTGAGCGGGGTAGTGGGCAGTTTTATCCCCATGTTCCTCTTCGCCTGGGCGGAAACGGAGATCGACAGCAGTATCGCTTCT
>JAWWDW010000395.1:0-2718 GCA_033719735.1 Robiginitalea sp.
TCATCTTCCTGTCCGTGTCGCATGAGCTCCACGTAGAGGTCGTCCCCGAAGTGTTCCTTCCACCACAGCAAGGCCTCCTCGGCCTGTTTTTCCCCCTGGTTGAGGATTTTGGAGGGGACTTCCCCGTATAGGTTCCCCGTGAGGACGATGATGTCTTCTTTGTACCGGGCCACGACCTCCCGGTCGATCCTGGGGACGTAGTAGAAGCCTTCTGTATAAGCGATGGAAGACATTTTTGCCAGGTTGTGGTAGCCATTTTTGTTTTTGGTAAGCATCACGATCTGGTACCCGTAATCCTTTACGGATTTGTTATGGCGGTCTTCACACACGAAAAATTCACAACCCACAATGGGGGTGATTGCCGGTTTCCGCTCTTCTTCTGGCAGGGCTTCCTGGGATTTGTTGAAGGCGTTGACCTCCTTGACGAAATGGAAGGCCCCCATCATGTTTGCATGGTCTGTCATGGCCACGGCAGGCATCCCATGGGCGGCGGTCGCGGCCACCAAATCCCTCATTTTGATGGTGGACTGCAGCACCGAGAACTGGGTATGGTTGTGCAAGTGTGCAAAAACAGCCCCCTCCACGGCTTTTTTGTTTTCCTCGATCTCCGTCCTGCTCAGGCCGGTATCCGGTTCCGATTTTTTGGCAGCCAGTACTTCCGAGGCCTTTTTCAGGTTTTGGTGCTTCAGGCCCAAAAGGGCAATGGGTCCCGGGTTGGCCTCCCGGAACTTCTCGAAGTAATCCGGGGTTACCTGAAGCTCCTCCGGCTTGAACGACCTGCGGCGGATGAGCTCCAGGAAGCAGCGGGTGGTGGCTTCCACGTCCGCACTGGCATTGTGAGCTTCCTCAAAGGGCTCCCCAAAAAGGTGTTGGTGGAGCTCGGTAAGGGTGGGCAGCTTGAATTTGCCGCCACGGCCTCCCGGCAACCGGCAGAGTTCTGCAGTCTCTTCGGTACAGGTATCCAGGACCGGGAAGGCTTCCAGGGGGTTCCGGCCCAGGACCCGGTAACATTCGGCCCCCATGACGTTGATATCGAAGCCGACGTTCTGCCCAACCAGAAAGCGGGTTCTTCCCAGGGTCTCCACAAATGCCTCCAGGACCTCACTGAGGGGTTTGCCTTCACCCAGGGCCAGGTCCGTGGAAATCCCGTGAATTTGTTCTGAGTCGTAGGGGATGTTGAACCCGTCGGGTCGTACCAGGGTATCGTACTGTTCGATAAGGCCTCCCACCTCATCGTGCAGCTGCCAGGCAATCTGCACACACCGCGGCCAGTTATCGGTATCGCTCACAGGGGCATCCCACCGTTTGGGCAGGCCTGTGGTTTCAGTATCAAAGATCAGGTACATAAGGTTCGGTCGTATTTTGGGAGGTTAAAAATATGGAAATGAGCCCGGCTATAAAAAGCGAGTTTTTAGGAGTTATTAACTGGGGCCGGACGGTGCGCTGGCCATAGTGAGGAGCGACCTTCCTCCCCTGTTGATACCCGGTGCGATCCAACTAAAAAAACCCGGCACTTCGCCGGGTTTTGTTTGAAATCAAAATGTATTTCAGGATGCGATTTCTTCATACATTTTGGAGGTGTTCAGCGCTGCCTGTATGGCATTGCGCTGTTTGGTCAGCAATTGTTCGGTAGAAGGTGGCAGTACGGTTTCCTTATCCTTCAGGATCATATCGTAGGACTCCAGGCTTGCTTTTTCCCCTCTTTCGACCTCTTCCAGGATTTGTGCGGTCTGATTCGAGCTCAGGGCAGCCTTGAGGTTGATCCACCCGCGGTGGAGTTCACCGGCCAGGGTGCCGCCGTCGTCGGGCAGCTGTCCGTATTCCATAATTTCATTCTTCAGTTCCTGGGCGAAAGTGGCACGTTGGCGGACCTTATCACTGAGGAATTTTTTAACCGAGGGCATGTCTGCCTTTTCTGCGGCCGTCTTATAGCCTTTTTCAGCATCGTATGTCTTTGCCAGTAAATCGTTTAGGCGATTGGAAATCTTTTCAGAAAACTTCATATATCTCTCTTCATTTTTTAATTCCATGCGTTATTGATTTTCAATAACATCATCTATAATATAACTCATAAAAGACTGAAAATCAAATATATAAACACCTTTTGTATAATCTTAACATTTGTAGAACCCTTCAGGGCATAAACGCACCCCTGTTTTTTGGGGATCAGGGTGGTGGGTTTCTGAAAAAGAAGCGTATATTTGCACCCGCTTTGGACACTCGCCACATGGCTGAACAGCAACCAGAGCTGTAAATAGAATTAATAACCAGGGTCGGGAACCCTAAAATTTTAATGTGATATGCCAGTTAGAATCAGACTTCAGAGACACGGAAAAAAAGGAAAACCCTTTTACTGGATCGTCGCCGCAGACGGACGGGCCAAACGGGATGGTCGCTTCCTTGAGAAATTAGGGACCTACAACCCAAACACAAACCCTGCTTCCATAGACCTGAGTGTCGAGGACGCGGTCAGGTGGCTCGAAAACGGGGCCCAGCCTTCAGAGACAGCCCGCCGTATCCTTTCTTATAAAGGGGTTTTGATGAAGCACCACTTGAACGTAGGTGTTCGCAAAGGGGCTCTGACCGAAGAGGAGGCCGAGAAGAAATTCCAGGCCTGGCTGAGCGAAAAGGAGCAGAAGATCTCCCAGAAAGCAGAAGGGCTGGAAAAAGCCAAAGCCGAGGCAAGGGCAAAAGCGTTGGAAGCTGAAAAAGAGGCCA
>JAWWDW010000396.1:0-2698 GCA_033719735.1 Robiginitalea sp.
CGTTTCCGGGATGGCGGAAATCCCAGACAGCCTTCGAAGGGTCCTCGCAACGGCCCATGCGCTTCGCTTTCTGGATGATGTGATTACCGTAAACCGCTTTCTGCTGCCCGAGGTGCGGACTATCACCCTGGCCAACAGAAAGGTCGGGCTGGGGGTTATGGGCTGGGCGGAACTGCTCATGGAACTGGGGATCCCCTATGCTTCAAAAGAGGCAGTGGAATTGGGTCGGAAGGTGATGCGCTTCATTCAGGAAAGAAGCCTGGAGGCTTCCCAGGCCCTGGCGGCCGAGCGGGAGGTTTTTCCCAATTGGCGCAAGAGCCGCTTCTACCCGGATCGGCCACTCCGAAACGCCAGTTGCAACAGCATTGCCCCCACAGGCAGTATTTCGGTTATTGCCGGAACTTCCTATTCTATTGAACCCCTTTACGCCCTGGCCTTCAAAAGGGTTGGGATTCTCGGCGGAAAGCAGCAGCGTGAGATCAATTCAGTAGTCCAGCGAATCCTGGAAACCCATGGTTTGTGGACCTCCGGGGTCCGGGAACACATCCTCGAAAAGGGGGGCGTTTCCGGGATGGCGGAAATCCCAGACAGCCTTCGAAGGGTCCTCGCAACGGCCCATGAAATTCCCTGGCAGTACCACCTGGCCCACCAACAGGCCTTTCAGGAATTTACAGACAACGCCGTGGCCAAAACAGTCAACCTCCCCCAGGATACCCCTGAAGGGGAGGTCGGTTCCATATACCGGAAGGCATGGGAGATGGGCCTGAAAGGGATCACGGTATACCGGGATGGCTCCAGGGCAGACCAGGTCTTACAACATTGCAAAAGCGCTGCGAGCTGCGAGTTATAAACCCGTATCTTCAGACCCCAGCTTCATGCGGCGGATTTCCCACATGCCCTGGGCTGTTTTGACGACCAGCAGGCCGTTTCCTGTAATTCTCGCGTTCAATGCGGGCATTTCATAGCGTCTTTTCTGCATGAGGATGTTCTGGCGTTCCCCAATGGGCCAAACGATTTCGCCCTCCGGGTTGAGCACCGCTTCCATGAAGGAGTAGTCAAAGATGTTCAACTGGAATTTGTTCTTTCCCCTGAAGGTTTTTTTTACGAAAATTCCCACCGCATAGCCGTCCTTGAATTCGGTCAGGTTCAGGTACTCCGGGGCGATGACGGTTTTGCCTTCCCGGTCGATAAAGCCATAAACCGGAATGTCGTCATCCCCTGCGGCCTGGAACATACACCTTCCATCCTGAAAACGGGGGTAGGGAACGGCATGCACCCCATAGGCTTCGGGGTCTGCACCTTCCTTCCAGACCAGGTCATCCCTGAAATCGATCACCAGGGTGCCATCCATATCGATAAACCCCCACTGGGAGCCCTTTCGGACAGCGGCCAGGCCATCGTGGAAGGGGGTTACTTCGTCCAACCCTTCCATCAGTGGTTTGTTCAGTGTTTTTATGGATTGCGCATTGCCGGAATAGGGCATGGCCAGCAATACGGTGAGGATCAGGAGTGCGCGTTTCATGGTATTGATGTTTACAGGTTCATATAATGCCCCAAAGGCCGGTTAAGCGAGGTGCTTTCCGGCCATGGGGCTTGTAATCAGGTGTCCTCAGAACATGAGGTTTGAATAGATCATATGCTTGAGATCCTTGGGCAGGGAATCCCGTATGTCTTCAAGTTCTCCAAGGGAGACGTTTTTCCTGAGGAACATAAAGGTGAGCTGGATGTACTTCTCTGCCAGGTCTTCCTCGTACCCAAAATCGTTTACGGCCGCAACCCCGTCGTGTTTGCGTACCAGTTCGATAAATTCCTCCATGTGTTTCATCCTCGGAGGCTTCCTGCGGCTGGTCCAGCCATTGACATAGACGGCTTTGAGGAACATGGGGAATTGTGCGATCAACTGGAGGGATTCCTCCTGTGGGATAATATCCCTAAGGGCGTGCAGGGTAGCGGTAAGCACCCGTCCTGCCTTGTCGAGGTCATTGCCAAAGCCCATATGCTCGGCATAGTCTTTGACAAATTTGTGACCTTCCTGTGCGTATTGATTGAAATTAAGTGCCATAGTGCATTTTTTTAGGATTCACTTTTAAAGATGGCACTTTTCCTTTGCAGGGGAAATGACTTAGGTCAATCCGGAGCGAATTTTAAAGGGGAAACCCCCGGGGCGTCCTACCGGCAATGCAGGGCCAGCCTGGCCATGTCCGCAAAGGACTTTTCACGGTCGGAGGCAGAGCTGTGTTCCCCCCGCACCAGGGAGTCGGAGATGGTCAGGATGGTCAGGGCCCGGATGCCATAGCGGGCGGCAAGGCTGTAAAGTCCTGCCGTTTCCATTTCCACGCAAAGCACTCCGTGTTCTTTCCAGGGGGCATACACATCTTCGGAGGGCGGGTAAAAAGCATCCGTGGAGAGAATGTTTCCGGCCTCGAAGGGAAGGCCCAGTGCTCTGGCCGCTTCCACGGCACGCTGCAGGAGGTTGAAGTCGGCCGTGGGGGCGTATTCCCCTGGCCCGAAGATTTCACGGTGGATCCCGGAGGTAGTCGAAGCGGAAAGGGCGATGACCACATCGCGTAATTTCAGGTGCGCCTGCAGCGCGCCGGCAGTCCCCACCCTGATAATGGTTTTAACCCCGTATTCCCGGATCAGTTCGGTGCCGTAGATCAGGGCAGAGGGGATCCCCATCCCGCTCCCCTGTACGGAA
>JAWWDW010000397.1:0-2690 GCA_033719735.1 Robiginitalea sp.
AGATCCTGGACTTCCAGAGGCAATTCCCCACGCACGTTGCGGATTTCATCGATCCTCGAATCGATAAGCTGGAGGTCGTACAGGGCTCTGAGTTTTTCTTCTACGGTTACTTCTGTCTTTGATGGCATATCTAGAAATAGTTGATGGGGTTCGTTTTTGTCTCGGATAAAGCGATTGCAAAATTAGGAATTTTTTCGCTAAGATATTCAGCCAACAGGTTTTTTGTAAACTGCTCAGTTTCATAGTGTCCGATATCGGCGATCACCAGTTTTCCCTCGGCCTGATAGAACTCGTGGTATTTCACGTCTGCCGTGATCAGGATATCTGCCCCGGCGACTTTTGCGGCCCCGATGGCGAAGGCCCCGCTCCCCCCGAGAACAGCTACCCGTCGCAACGGGCTGTCGGGCAGTTCTGTATGCCGGATGCAGCCACAGTGGAAGGTGTCACGAACCTCCTGCAGGAACTCCTTAGGCGGGAGGGGTCGGGGAAGCTCTCCCACCATGCCCATGCCAAGGTGCCCGTACTGGTTTTCAAGGGTGGTAACCTCATAGGCAACCTCCTCATAGGGGTGGTGGGCGAACAGCGCCTGCAGCACCGCTTTTTCACGGTCGTGGGTAAAGGTGATATGCACCTGTGCCTCAGGTTCGAGCTGCAGGTCCCCCTGTTTGCCGATGGCCGGAGTTGCCTGTTGCCCGGGAAGGAAACTCCCCGTCCCTTCACTGGTAAAGCTGCAATGGCTGTAATTTCCCAGATGTCCGGCCCCTGCCTCGAAGAGCTTCCCGAGCAGGGCATCTTTGGATCCCACCGGCACATAGGTCAGCAATTTTTTGATGACCCCGGTTTTTGGGATGAGGATGCGGGGGTTTTCCAGCCCCAACACCTCGCATATTTTTCCGTTTACCCCTTCCCGGACGTTGTCCAGGGCCGTGTGCATGCTGTAGATGGCCACATTGTGCTGTATGGCTTTGATAACGGTCCGCTCCACATAGGTTTTCCCGGTAATTTGCCTGAGGCCCTTAAAGAGGATGGGGTGGAAACTCACGATGAGGTTGCATTTTTTTGCCACCGCTTCGTCCACCACGCGCTCCAGGGTATCCAGGGTCACCAGGATGCCGGTGACTTCCATGGAAGGGTCCCCCACCAGGAGTCCCACATTATCAAAATCCTCGGCAAACGGGAGTGGCGCCTGCTCCTCCAGCAGGGTGGTGATTTCACGTATGGTCATGAGTATCGGCTTTTTGGCTGGTCTCAAAGATAAATAACTATTTTCGCTCTGATGAAATGGCTCAGAAATCTAGGTTGGCCCCTGTCTGTCCTGTACGGATGGATTGTGTACGTCCGCAATAAATGCTATGACTGGGGGTTGTTTTCCTCCAGGGCCTACGAGGTGCCCATCCTTTGTGTGGGCAACCTCAGTGTGGGGGGGAGCGGGAAAACGCCCATGGTGGAATGGCTTCTCAGGCGCCTGATGCCCGAAAGGAAGGTGGCTGTTTTAAGCCGGGGCTACAGGAGAAAAAGTTCGGGGTTCCATAAGGCCACCTCCCAGAGCACCGCGGCCCAGATCGGGGATGAGCCCCTGCAGATTGCCCGGAATTTTCCCAAAGCCATCGTGGCGGTGGACGCCAACCGGCAACGGGGCATTGAAAGGCTGGTGGCGGAAGAGTCCCCGGACCTGATCCTATTGGATGACGCCTTCCAGCACCGGAAGGTACGCCCCGCGCGCTCCATCCTCCTGACCGCCTGGGATGAGCTCTATACGGAGGAGCCCTACCTGCCCACAGGAAACCTTAGGGACCACCGCTCCCAGGCCCGTCGGGCCGATTTGATCGTGGTAACCAAATGCCCGGCCGACATGCCCCGGGAAAAAAAGGTCGAGATCCGTACAAAGCTCCGGCCGCGGGCAGGGCAAAAACTGGCTTTTGCTTCCCTTTGTTACGGGGATCCGAAGGATGAGCAGGGCCAGGCCTTTCCCTTTGAAACCCTGTTGAAACAACGGCTTACCGTGGTCACTGGAATAGCGCGGCCCGAACCGCTTTTACAGTATTTGGGAAGCAAGGGGGTGCGTTTTGAACACCTTGCATTTGCAGACCACCATCACTTCACCGACAAAGACCTGCGCATGCTGGAAAAGCGAAAGCCGATCCTGACTACTGAAAAGGACGCTGTCCGTCTGGAGGGAAAACTAGAGGCATTCTGGGTGCTTCCGGTTCGGCATTGCTTCGTTCCCGGTGAGCAGGCGGTAATCGATCAGTTTCTCGGGGAACTCTAGGTATAGGATTTCCGCATCTTGGGCTCGATGATGTTTTCGCCGATCTTCTCGTAAAAGACCTCGGGTTTGAAAGGCTTGGTCACCACGTCGTTGCAGCCGGCGGCATAAAAGGCCTCCAGGCTGTCATCGAGCGAAATAGCGGTAAGGGCGATGATGGGGGTCTCGGAGTCGAATTTTCGGATCTGTTCTGTGGCTTCCACCCCACTGATCCCGGGCATGTGGATGTCCATCAGGATGCCGTCATAGGTGTTTTTGCTGGCCAGGTCCACGGCTTCCGTACCATTGCTGGCAATATCGCAGGTGATGTCCTTTTTGGAAAGCATTTTTTTGGTGATCACCTGGTTGATCTTGTTGTCTTCCACCACCAGCAGGTGCAGTCCCGCATACTGGTAGTCCTTGGGGGAGATCTCAAAGGGGATAT